>DAOUPU010000111.1 GCA_030625995.1 Flavobacteriaceae bacterium | reverse complement strand
TTTCGATATCCCATAAAGTTTAATATCCACTATATCACCAGGTTGTAATTCCTTTTCATTGGTATTCTCATTATTGAATTTTTCATAAAATATGCGCATTTCATTTCCGTTTGTAAATTCATCACTAACATCCAGTAAGGTTGGCAACAGGTCTTTTCGTTCTTGAAAGATCGTAAGATAATAGTTCTCCTCATGCACAGGGTCGTCAAAATATATATTCACCTCTATTACATTCGAATCAAAGCCATTTTCAGTAGATTGATCTACTTTTTTAATAGGAACAACTGTCGTAAGTGTTTCCTCTGCAACATAGATCTCTCCCTTAGATATAACTTCAAGTGTATACGATTGACCTATGACTGGTGCAAATTCAGCCGTTGTATAATCCCCATTATTTTGATCAATAAATTCTACAACGCGATTATTACTATTATTAGTTACCGTTACCGATGCACCTGTTACAATATTTGGAGTTGTACTATCAAAATATGGTTTCAACTCACTTAGCCTAATAGTCTGAACATTTCCAAAAGTCTCTTTTTGCCAGTCCAGAGATGCTTCCACAATTAATCTAGGTCCCTCGTACGGCACCTCGACATCGATCACATCAGTACATGACAACAGCAAACCACTTAGTATTAAGAAAATGTTTATGAATATATTTTTCATTAGACTAAAATTTAAAATTATACGTTACCGATGGCACTATCCCAAAAATTGCGGTTCTTGTCGCCTCATTTACCCCGGTTTCTCTATTCTGCCCAAAAGTGATGGATGCTGCATTCATACGGTTATAAACATTATAGATACCAAAAACCCACTCTCCTTTCCATCGGTTATTGGGTTTTCGATTTGGTCTAAAAATAGCCATTACATCTAATCTGTTGTATGAGGTCAATCTGCTGGAATTCCTATCCTCATAACTTGCAATGGACATTCCTTCATATTCATATTGCCCGTTCGGGTAGGTCACCGGCCTACCTGTTTGATAAACGAAATTTGCGCTAAATGTCCATTTATTTGTATGATCATAGGCTGCGGTAACTGAAAAATCATGTGTTCTATCGTAAGGAGTGTTATACCAATTTCCATTGTTAATTCCAGGACCGCCAGCATTACCTCCTAAAGTTCGCTGTTCGGCTTTAGATATGGTATAGGCCAACATACCGGTAAAATCTCCGCTTATTTTTTGTAATAAAAATTCCAGACCATAGGCCCGGGCCTCACCATTTAATATTACTGTTTCAATATTATTATTCCCTATTAAATTAGCACCGTCGATATAATCTATTCTGTTCTCTATAGTTTTATAATACGCTTCAATACTGAAGTTGAGCATTTTTTTGCTAAAATCCTTAAAATATCCAAGTGCATACTGATTAGATAGTTGTGGTTCTATATATACTCCACTCGGAGTCCAAACATCCAGAGGAGTAACATTTGTAGTATTAGATAATAAATGAATATACTGTGCAATCCTGGAGAAGCTCGCTTTTATCGATGAATATTCACTCATCTGATATGCTAAAGCCAATCGAGGTTCAAAGTTGTTGAATGTTTTCATACTTTCTCCAATACTATAATCTTCCTGACCAATTGGAATACCTCCCTGGTAAATACCCAAAAAATCATTATAAACAACAGGTTGGTCATTCTCATAAATTGTTAATGGCTCTCCGCCTAACCTTGAAAAAGCGCTTATTCGAAACCCATATTGCATGTTAAACCTTTCTGTGATTTTTTGTTCTACATTAATATAAACTCCAGCTTCAAAGGCTCTTTTTTCATCCAATTCAAAATAATTAATTGGTGAAGATTCACTTGTTGGCCTTATCTCCCCCGGATGAAAATTGTAATAAATTCCACTTGCACCGAAGTTCAAGTTAATTTTGTTATTGATGTAATATTTGAAGTCGTATTTTAGATTATAATTAATAATATCTGAAATCCAATCAAACTGAATTGCATTAAGCTCTATCTGATAATCGTATTTACTGTAGATCAATGATAGATTTGAAAATATTTTGTCGTTAAAAATATGGTTCCATCTTAAATTTCCTGATGCGTTACCATAAATATTGCTGAAACTTGTTCCAAATTTAAACACATCTCTTCCAAAATATCCTGAAAGGTAAAGTCTGTTATTATCATTTAATTCATAGTTTCCTTTTAGGTTAAAATCATAGAAATACAGTGCATTTTCTTTTAATTCTTCAGATAATTTCAAAAATAAATGAAGGTAGGAACCTCTTCCGGCAACTATAAATGAACCCTTTTCTTTAACCAAGGGGCCTTCTACCGCCAATCTACTCGATATGGTCCCTATTCCACCCGTTAGTGCAACTTTTTTACTATTCCCATCTTTTTGTCTTACATCTAAAACCGACGAGACACGGCCGCCAAAACGAGGTGGAATGCTTCCTTTATAAAGCTTAACATCTTTAATGGCATCTGCATTGAAAACCGAAAAAAAACCAAGTAAATGAGAGGAATTATAGATGATCGCTTCGTCCAATAAAACCAAGTTTTGGTCAACTGCACCACCACGAACATTGAACCCGTTTGAACCTTCCCCATTGTTTGTAACTCCCGGCAAAAGTTGTATAGATTTTAATATATCTACTTCTCCAAAAACAACAGGCATCTTTTTTATAGTTTCAATTTTGAGCTTTGCCGTACTCATTTGAGGTGTCCTTATATTAACACGTTCCGATTCTTCTGCCACCAGAACTACCTCCTTTAATTTGTTAGAGGATTCTAACAGTTCAAAATCCATTTTTCGTGTACTATCTAATGTAGTTTCCTCTATAATTTCATTATATCCCATATAAGAAACCACTAAGGTATAGGTGCCTTCAGGAACAGTGAGAGAGTAAAAACCATATTCATTGGTCATTACTCCTATGGTAGTATTCATAAAGTAAACAGATGCACCGAACAAGGTCTCTCCATTTTTAGAATCTGTTACTATACCACTTATAGTAAATTTGTCTTGTGCGGACAACAATGATGTAAATATTAAAAACACCATTAAAATTTTCTTCATACTTTCAGTCAAATTTCAATTCCAATTTGCAAATATATTTTAATCTTTTCGTTCTAATAGATAATATTCCGGTTAAGATTTTTTTTATTTCTAAACTAAAATTAAACAAATTGTGTTGCTTGGAAGGGATGTGCTTATTTAGTATATAATTATCCAAATTATTGTTTATTAAGCTGTGATAAAAAGTTAATATAAGCCTTAAATAAGTCGTTTATTTCAGTTTCGTTTAATCCAAAATCTCTAAGCGAATAGTTATGGGGGCCATGCTTCTCTTTAGGGTTCTGAGCTAAGAAAAATTTCATTTTTTCCTCAGAAAGCTCCGATAACTCCCAACCAAACTTATTATATATTTTTCTTACTGAACCCATTTGATCATTAACAAAGTCTTCAAATTCTATATCGATAATTTGATCTTCTTTATTTAACCTTTTTCTGGTTTCAAGAAATTTATTAAAATAGGAACTCCAAATCTGTGCTTGTTCCTTTCCGGTGCGAACAGGATCTTCCTCGTCACTGTAAAGGGTACGAAGTGAAGATATTAGACTTGTAACCGATGGAACAAGTTTGCCCGGATGACGATGCGTCATGATTATACGGGCATCGGGATACACCTCAAATATTTCTGGTAAACGCATTAAATGAACAGGTGACTTCAACAACCATCTATCCGATCTTACACCTCCGGACTGTAAATATTGCAAAAACCGTTTATGAAAACGCATAGTGTTCAGTTTATCAGCCTCCTTGAAAAACCAATTCAAATAAGTAGGTACATAAAATTGAGCTGTAAATTGGAAGGTATTAAAATCAAAAGCATTAATACTAACACATTCTTGTGGAGAGGAAGCTGTTATATGATGTTTTTTTTTAAAATCAGGAACTAATTTAAAAATTTGGTTCAGCTCTCTCACAACGATTTTTATTTGTTTATTGTCGTGATAATTCTCAGGAGTTGGTACAGGAGTTGGCAATAAACATTCCCATGCCAGCGGCGAACGGTGATTTTCATCTTCATGCATAAGTGCATGTAAAATAGTTGTCCCCGTTCTGGGCATTCCAATAATAAATATGGGCTGTTTAATTTCAGTCTGCTCTATCTCTGGATTGCTATCTAGGTATTGTTCAATTTTAAGTCGCTCGGTTAAAGTTCTTTCAAATAGTATTTTAGCAGCTAAAGAGCCAAATGAATTAATTCTTGCTTCTCTGTTGACCGATTCAATTATTTTATGAATGCCTGTTTCTAAATGTTTTGGTATATTTCTGTTATAGCCGGCTTTCTTCTTGGATTTAAAAATAATTTTATCTGCATTTAATTTAAACGGTTCTAAACCTAGAAATTTAAATATCTTTCCAACTTTATTTATCCCATTTAACAGAGACGTCCGCTTTATATTAGTCAAGGAATCTTTCGCCAAATTAAATTATTTTAACATAAGAGCAATATGCATCCTGTTTACTCCGGATATTCAATTCTAAGGTGATATATATTGTGTAGTTTCTTTTTTACAACTTTTTTTATCGTTTCAATTTCTTTAAAAGTAATGTCAGAATTCATGAATTGACCATTGCTCATTTGACCATTGATCACTTTTTCAACCAGATCATCAATTAACAATGCCGTGGGTTCCTTTACACTTTTTGAGGCTGCTTCACAGGCATCACACATCATTAAAATAGCTGTTTCTTTTGAAAAGGGAATTGGTCCCGGGTATTGAAATTTTTTCTTATCCACAGTACCCAAGCCCAATTCTTCCTGTTTTTTATAAAAATAATATACAATGCTTGTACCGTGATGAGTACGGATAAAATCAATTATTCTGTCCGGCAATCGATGCTTTTTTGCTATCTCAACTCCCTTTATTACATGATTTATAATAATATCTGCAGAATCCAAAGGCGATATCTCATTGTGAGGATTCACATTTGTACTTTGATTTTCAATAAAATACATAGGATTTACCATTTTACCTATATCATGAAACAAAGCACCCGTACGTACTAACATGGCATTAGCTCCTATTTCATTTGCAGAGGCCTCTGCCAAATTCGCCACTTGCATGGAATGTTGAAAAGTTCCCGGTGCTTTTTCATTCAATTCGCGAAGTAATTTCGAATTTGTATTGCTCAGTTCCAATAGAGAAACATCTGAAACGAGATTGAAAACCTTCTCATAAATTAAAATCAGGAACAAAGAAAGAAACGACAAAACGCCATTCAAAGCAAACATGCCAAAGTACCCCCACTTTAATTGCGAGGCATTACCTTCTTGTATAATAGAAAATGCAAAATATGCCAAGATATAAACTGATGTGATCTTAAGTATAGAAATAAATAAATTTGCCCTTCGATAAAGTTCAGATACGGTTAAAATAGTAACAATTCCAGCTAAGGTTTGCAGAAAAATAAATTCAAAACTATTCGGTACAATAAATCCTAGTATCAGTACGGTAACCACATGAGCAAAAAGACCTAAACGGGCATCAAAGAACGCTTTTAGAACTATTGGTAGAATAATTATTGGTGCCACATAAATATAACTCACCCAATACTTTTGAACTATCGTAACCATTAAAATGATCACTAAAATATTAAAGAAGATAAAGGTGAGTTTTGTGTTATTCTCAAAGATTTCCAGGCGATAGTTCTTCAAAAAAAGCAACAACATCAACAAAACTAAGGCCACCAAAATAGTATAGCCAACAACTATCCAATAGTAGTTTGATTTACTCCAAAGCTGCGAATCATATTCGGTCCTCAAAGAAGTTAATATTTCATAATTCTGACCTTCCACTACATCACCTTTAGATATAATTCTTTCATTTTCAGATACTAAACCCTTTGTGACCGATATGTTCTTCATCTCTTCATCTACAATCTTTTGTGTAAATTCTTCATCGTAAAAAATATTCGGTTCAATAATATCAAAGAATAAAGTAGTAAATTTTTCTTCTAAAGGTTTATATCTGCTTTTAGCAAAATACCTTTGTAGTTCAGGAACCAAAATTTCTGTTGTAAACAAATTATCAGATAAAATATCTTTCGCTTCTGTTCCTTTCCTAACCGTTATTAAGGTGTTTTTTTTAATTTTGCTGTTGTCCGATTTATTCAGGAATCCATTCTTGTAAACATTGGAAATGAATTTCGATCCAAAAGATCTGAGCTGATTTTTATTGAATTTGATCGCTACAGAATCTTCTAAAATAATTGGAATTTGTCTTGTGTAATTTTCTTTTACCTTTTCAACGACCTCATCTCTTTCTGTAAAGAATAATTGCTTATTCGCTTCAATTTCTTGCGATTCATTACTTACTTCTTCCTCTGATTTTAGTATAGCAAAATCAAATGGCGCATATAAATTTTCATATTGCCAAGGTTTTCCTTTTTGTATATTATACTTGAACTGTCCTCCTTTGGGGAATAAATAAATAATGGTAATTGTAGTTACCAAAAAAAGAATAACTTTATATATTAAGGAATTATTTTGATAAATCTTATTGATAAAATCCTTCATAAAAAACAATTAATGAGTCAAAAGTAAACAATTTTATATCTAAACTTAATTAATTATTCTTTTAACATATCTTCCAATCTAATTGGTGTTTTTAACTTTATCCATTTCTCATAAGTTGTATAGCCTATTTTTTTCTGTAATGCTTCGGACTTGTCTAAAATTCCTTCAATAATTTCATCGGGCATTATCTCTTTTGATTTTATTTCTTTATCTATTTCTTCTATTTGCTCCTGAACTACACTTTTTAAATTTTCATTATAATTCACTAGCCATTCTTCAAATAAATCATCCTTTTCAAGATGATGGTCAATAATTTTGTTCGTCATCATAGTTCCATGTGCTTTAGACTCCTGAATATTTCCTCTTCCTGTAACTGCATTTCCAATAGCAAACACATTGGCAAATCCTTTAACTATATATCCATTCTTATTTTTCATTTCCAGAGTAGAGCCATCATATGGGAGACCGGAAATTCTATCAGGCAAACTACCAATAGATGAAATTAATAGCGGTGTTTTCAAGGTGAATGTTTCGCCTTTTAATGGAAGTATTTTACCTCCAACCAGTTCATTTTTTTGAAATACGACAGCACTTAATTTTCCATTCTCTTCAATTTTCTCTATAGGAGATCCTAATGGAACAAATTCAAAAAGAAAATTACTGGCATATTTATGCAATAACCTATTGGAGACTTCTCTAGCTTTTTTAATACTCTCCTCCGAATCATCACGCGGCGTTTTCAATGGCATATCATAAGCGGTTCTTCGATAAACCAAGGTCATTCCTTTTAGCCCCAGATCACTCAGCGAAATTCCGTATTCATCCATAACTTTTAATATTCCCTTTTTTTCAAAGGTGAATAAATCGACATCTATCCCTTTCTGCTCAGATAATTCCTTCTGAACCATTTCAATCATACCTAGTTTCATTACATCCAAAGATGCTAATCCTCCTCCGATTACAAGAGTTCCATCTTTAATTTCATATTGGATCCCATCATAATCAGGCTCATGTTTATGATTGAACCAATACAATAATGAATTTTGATAAATTAAACCATGGTCAATAAATTTATCAATATTAGAGATTGGCAAAGCCCTGTCTTTCCATGCACCATTGGCCAGAATAACTACTGTAAATCCCCAGTTATTTACAAGATCATCAAAATTAATATCTTCTCCAATTCTTACATTGGGCACATATCTTACATTGGGATGGTCCAGTTTTAGATCTATATTTTTTTCCTGTTTGTTTCTCAAATTAATATGCCAGTTAGGCAGACCATCCTCAATTTTACCAT
>DAOUPU010000175.1 GCA_030625995.1 Flavobacteriaceae bacterium | reverse complement strand
CGTTCTCTCATTCCTCACCCGCTTTTTTCTTTGTTTCACAAAAATTTACTTGATTATTTTGGATATGTAATTTTTGTAAAAAAACCAAAGCTTCATTGGGCGCTGCCTTGCTCACCAGCCTCAAAGCTTTGGCACAATTCTAAAATCAAAAATTGCGTCCAAAACTTTAGGGTCAAAAACACAAATTTTAATTTATTTTTAATGAAACTTAATTTTAATGAGTTGCCAAACGAAATTAAAATTTTTAGTTGAACTAATCCCGCTTCAGATGCTGAACTTGTTTCAGTATCTAGCGGGATCTGGTTCAATGCCTCTCATTAAAAAAATCAAATCAAAATTCTTTTGTTTTCTCCCACCGGCTGGCACTGCGCTACGGCTTCGCCTTTATTATTTTTCCCTTCGGTCAAAAGGAATACGAAAAAAATATTCTTTTAAAAAATACAAAATGCCATAATGATAAAGGCAATTATAAACGGGTGTAATCCGTAATGAAATAACTTTAAACATGTATATTTGAACATATAATCTGTTATGTAAAAGTTCATGAGTACACCGATTCATATATCGAAAAAACTTGAAAAACTGATATCTAAACATATCGGAAAATCAACTACGGTCTCTAATTTATATCTTGGGAAATGGAATGCGAATTTATTTTATGTTGACCGAAAAAAATGCTGGCTAGTTACAAATTCTGAAACTAAGTTTTCAATTATCATTCCCAACTTAAAATCATCTGATCTTAAATCTTTTACCGAAATATTTATTGAAAATTTTTATAGTCAATTAATTTATGAAGGCATATTGATCGATTTTAAACAATTAAAGCATTGGATTGGGAGTGTGGTAATATTACCAACCGACAATGACCGAAGAACAATTGGAACTCAGAATCTTATTTTGGAAAGCTTGAAATACTGGAAATATGAATTCCAGACTTTTGAAAATATGCCATTTCGAGAATTAACTATGAGACTAAATTCCTCGCCGACTAAAAGTTTTAATTGGAAAAATCCACATGAACAATTGATAAAAAAACTAAAAACCTATGTTCAATAATTAGCCTTCAAACGCATTGAAAAGACAACCTGGATAGATATAGGGATTAGAACAGTTATAAAAAAACAAATAATTTTTCAAATCACAAAAGTCCAAATAAAAAAAGTGCAGCAAATTTAAAATCCGTATTAATATTTGATGCCTTTGTTATGTAGTAAGTATTAAATATTAAAACGGATTTCCTTGTATCGCTTTCTTTTTTCATTTTTTGTCCTTTTTTCGTTTTTTCTTTTAAAAAATAGATTTATGATCTATTTGTAATATAGTAAGCTTTTCGTACCTTTACAATTCATTATGAGCCATTAATTTGGCAGCAACCGAGTGTAACACCACGGTGCTCTTACAATGAGCCTTTACATAGGAAAAATGTTACTTATTCATATTGCTTTTCCACTAAATGCTTTCTGTTTTCATAACGAATTAATTAGTGAAACTAAATTTTGAGGAGTTGTTACAACGAACTCAAAAATATAAGTTGAACTAATCCCGCTCCCGATAGCCGGGATTAGCGGGACCTTAACTTAAATTACAATTATTATGAACAAAGCATTTGAGTATTACGACAGGTTTATGAAAGGATTAAACAAACTATCCGATGAAGAAATTGTAGATAAATTTAACGATGAAGTAGGAAAAGGAGGATGGGGTACCGCCAGAGCAAGCTTTTTGGGAGCATTACATGAGCAATTTAAACTCAGAAATTTCGATTATTCAGAAATTGGTGATCAGGGAAGTTACTCGTTATCGAGAAAAGTGAAACTCATCGGAAAGAAATTTAAAGTGATTCCCAACTCAGAACCAAAAGTATTAAGAGGAGGAATCTTTAAAATTGATTTCAATGATGATTATGAGAATGGTTATAAATTAACTCCATTAGACAAAAGAAGCACCCTATTTTAATCCAATAGTCTTAACAAAATTAATTAGGGTACGAACTTTTTTACAATTCTATGCGGTGAATAAAACTATTATTCTCCGCACTAATTGCGGTGTATATTTTGAAATGCGGTAAATAACCACTATATTTACCGCATAATATGCACCGAATGAAAGCTTATATCTATCAACAAAATGATTGGCCAAACTTTACTTGGGACAGTAATAAACTGTTACCTCTTTTGGGAAAAGTAAGAAGTTTACAAGGAAAACTCATCGGATCGATGGAATCATTGGGTTTTGAGCTTCGTAATGAAGCTAATTTAGAAACTTTGACATTAGATATTCTTAAGTCAACAGAAATTGAAGGAGAAATATTAGATCCTGCCCAAGTAAGATCATCACTTGCCAGAAGATTAGGTATGGATGTGTCAGGTCTAGTTTATTCCGAACGTGATGTGGATGGTGTAGTTGATATGATGTTGGATGCTGTTCAAAACTTTTCTGAACCGTTAACTCTTGAAAGATTAAAAGATTGGCACTTCTCATTATTCCCGTCCGGCAAAAGCGGTCCATATAAAATAAAAGTTGGTGATCTAAGAGATGATTCTACAGGCCCTATGCAAGTAGTCTCCGGTGTTATGGGAAAAGAAAAAGTGCATTTTCAGGCACCTGATTCTGGCACTTTATCAAATGAAATTGTATTATTTCTGAATTGGTTCAATGATGATACTGATTTGGATCCTGTATTAAAATCAGCTATAGCTCATCTTTGGTTTGTTACATTACATCCATTTGAAGATGGTAATGGAAGAATCACCAGAGCACTAACGGATATGTTATTGACCCGTGCTGATGGTATTTCTCAAAGATATTATAGCATGTCATCTCAAATAAGGCATGAAAGAAAGGAATATTACAATATTCTGGAAAGATCCCAAAAAGGAAAATTAGATATAACAAAATGGATGGAATGGTTTTTAAATTGTGTTTACAGAGCTATAATATCTTCTAATATAGTATTAGAAAAAGTACTTTTTAAGCATAAATTCTGGTCAAAATATGCTGATAAAATAAAAAATGATCGCCAAAAAAAGATTCTGAATTTGATGCTGGATGATTTTAGAGGAAAACTAAACACTTCAAAATGGGCTAAGATCAATAAATGCTCTACCGATACTGCACTACGTGATATCCAGGATTTAGTTGAAAAAAATGTATTTGAAAAAGAATCAGGTGGCGGTAGAAGTACGAGCTATAAAATAAAAGAGATTTTATAGAATAATCAAGAATATCCAATCTAAAAAGAAAAGAAAAACCGAAGTCAACCTTGCAAACACAGGAATATTTTATTGTACTTTCTCTTTTCTTTTTTCAATTTTTCATTTAAGAAATAATAGATTTAACCTTAATCTCTATGATCTCAGCTGTTATAACTTGGATGTGATTCCATGTTCTAGTACAATAATAAAAAATTAAATAATCAATCTGATTGTCTGCGATAAGTATTAAAAAACATATCTTTGTGCAGACAATCGGACAATAAATGAAAAAACTAAGTAAAATATCGGATTGGGTAAACCAACAACTGGCTTTGGGAAAATATAGTTTTACCCTTACAAATCTTCAAGATACTATGCCGGAAAAATCAAATAATTCGATAAAACTGGCATTAAAGAGATTGGTAGATAAAAACAAGATCATCTCTGTGTACAAGGGCTTTTATATAATTATTCCTCCTTCTTATTCCAATTTGGGACTATTACCTCCAACCATGTTTATGGATGAATTAATGAAATATCTGGGTCGACCATATTATATTTCATTACTCTCTGCAGCGGCATTACAAGGTGCTGCACATCAACAACCTCAGATTTATTTTGTTTGTACTACTTTACCAAGCATTCGTGACACCAACAAAAGAGGAATACAAATAAAATATGTGAGTAAAAGAAATTTTCCAAAATCACACCTTATTCAAAAAAATACAGAAAGTGGTTATGTAAGCTTATCAGACCCTATTTTGACTTGCTTGGATTTAATTAATTATCATAAAACAATTGGGGGTCTCAACAGAGCATCAACAGTGATCAATGAATTATCGGAAGAAATAATTGAAAATGATATAACTGTTGACATACTTCAATTAGCACCTTATGCTGATATTCAACGATTGGGTTATTTATGGGAATATGAATGTGATCAGATAGAACTAGCCAATGACTTATTTAAGATTCTAAAAGAAACTTTAGAATCCCTTAAAAACTATAAATTGAATCCATCAAGGAAATTGCAGAAGCAAAGTGTTAATAACAGGTGGAAAATTAATGTGAATACAAATATTGAAATTGACCAATGATACCAAGAGCATATATTACGGAATGGACACAATTTGCTCCCTGGAAATCTAACGAGCAAATAGAACAAGACTTAGTTATTTGCAGGGCTTTAGTAGAAATATTCTCCGATAAATTTCTATCCAACGAATTAGCATTTCGTGGAGGAACAGCCTTACATAAATTATATTTACAACCACAGCCAAGATACTCGGAAGATATAGATTTGGTTCAGGTCAATGAAGGAGCAATAGGACCCGTATTAGACAGGATCAGAAAGTTGCTTGACCCATGGTTTGAATCTAAAGCCAAATACAAAAAAACACTAATAAGTAATAAATTAACTTACAGATTTCAATCGGAGTTCCCTCCTTTTCAAAATATGAAGTTAAAGATCGAGATTAATTGTAGAGAGCATTTTTCAACATTAGGATTTGTAAAAATTCCTTTCGAAGTAAACTCAACATGGTACAAAGGTTCATGTAAAATAAACACCTATCAACTGGAAGAACTAATGGGAACAAAACTAAGAGCTTTGTACCAAAGAAAAAAGGGAAGAGACTTGTATGACCAATACAAAGCATTGACAAAAGTTGCAGATATTGATATCATTAAAGTAATACAGTGCTATTACAGCTATATGAAACATAATGATGGTGAGCTACCAACTCGTGAGTTGTATATAAAAAATATGGAAGAAAAAATGCTTGATCCTGAATTTATTGGTGATACAATTGCATTAATACGACCTGAAGAAAAATGGAATGCAAAAGAAGCATACCAATTGATTAAAAATAAAATTTTGATAAAACTATAGATCAAGAATAAAAAGAAAGCGATTTAAATTTATCTCGCTTTCTCTTTTCTTTTTTAAAAATCAATGGTTTTCACTTTAATCTCTATAATATCTGCTTTAAGAGCATTCTTCATTACAGAATTTATTCCCTGCTCCATAGCTTTGGAACCGGAATACATCTGACTCGTTGCGATCACAAGTTTATTTTGTGCCATAAGATTAAAATACAGTCTGCCATCTTTAGATCTTAGTCGTTCAAAGTTAGTA
>DAOUPU010000151.1 GCA_030625995.1 Flavobacteriaceae bacterium | reverse complement strand
TCACCTTCTTCTAAACCATCAATGGGTGTTAAAATACCAGCTCTGTTGGGTATGGACATCTCTAAAAGAATTTCATGGGAGTTTAAATTATTCAGCATTTCCAATAAAAACCTGGAGTTGAATCCAATTTGCATATCATCTCCTTCGTAACTGCATTGCAGACGTTCATCCGCTCTATTTGAAAAATCAAGATCTTCAGCAGAAATTTTCAATTCTGTACCTGCCATTTTTAATCTTATTTGATGTGTAGTTTTACTGGAAAAAATGGATACTCTTCGCACGGAGTTATAAAATAAACTTCTGTCCAACGTTAATTTATTTGGATTTTCCTTAGGAATAACAGCTTCATAATTAGGATACTTTCCGTCTATAAGTCTGCAAATCAAAACACTATTACCAAAGATAAATTTAGCATTTGTATCATTATATTCAATAGTCACTTCTTCTTCATTGCCTGCTAGAATATTTTTCAATAAAGTCAAAGGCTTTTTCGGCATAATAAATTCAGCCATTTCATTAGCTTTCACGTCGTTTCTAACATATTTCACTAATTTATGCGCATCGGTTGCAACGAATGTTAAGTTTTCAGTGCTAAACTGAAAGAACACGCCACTCATAACAGGTCTTAAATCGTCATTTCCGGATGCAAAAATTGTTTTTGAAATAGCATTTCCTAGTATATTTCCTGATAAGGAGGTTGAACTGGGGGATTCTAATTCAACCGCTTTTGGAAATTCCTCCCCATTTGCATATGGAATGGCATATTTACCGCTATCAGAACTTATCTCAAAGGTGTTATTATCATCTAACTTAAAAGTGATGGGCTGCTCAGGTAAAGTTTTTAAAAAATCGAGCAATAATCGAGCAGGTACGGCAATAGAATTACTTTCATCGGCTTCAACATCAATTACGGCGCTCATCGTTGTTTCCAAATCTGAAGCAGAAATTTTTAGCTGACTTTGGTTCAATTCAAATAAAAAATTATCAAGAATCGGTAATGTATTATTCGTATTAATAACCCCTCCTAAAATTTGGAGCTGCTTTAACAATTGTGTACTGGAAACTATGAATTTCATCTAAAAAAAGATTTATTAAATTTAAGGATATTAATCTATCATTAAAATAGGAAATACAAATATATTATTTAAACTTGAACCCAAAAATAAAATTAGTTAGAATTTTCTATTATCCTTTAAATGTTAAGATTTTCTTAATCCCAAGAATGTAAGGGTTTAATTTTATAGATTTGTTAAACATAAACACATAAATTACTTAATGAGACAAGTATTTTTACTTTTGGTATTTTTGACTTATGCTATTGCGGCTGAATCACAAATACCAAATAAGCCTAGTTCTATTGAAATACACCAATCAATTAAAAAATTAAATTTTTTAGGCTCGGTTCTTTATATAGCGGCACACCCTGATGATGAAAATACAAGTTTGATTTCCTATTTTTCAAATGATATTAAAGCCAGAACAGCATATTTATCTATGACCAGAGGAGATGGAGGACAAAACCTGATAGGATCTGAAATTCGCGAACAATTAGGTGTGATACGTACACAAGAATTATTGGCGGCAAGAAAAACCGATGGTGGAGAGCAAATGTTTACTCGTGCCAATGATTTTGGGTATTCAAAGCATCCTACTGAAACATTGAAAGTTTGGAACAAGGAAGAAGTTCTGAGCGATGTGGTCTGGACAATTCGAAAATTTCAACCTGATATTATCATTAACAGATTTAGCCATAAGCCTGAAACTTTTGGAAAAACACATGGTCATCATACAACATCAGCGGTTCTAAGTGCCGAGGCTTTTGATTTGGCAGGAAATAAAAGCATGTATACGGAACAATTAAAATATGTGGATGTATGGCAGCCAAGAAGAGAGTTTTTCAATACATCATGGTGGTTTTATGGAAGTAGAGAAAATTTTGAGAAGGCAGATAAGACAAATTTTTTAGAAATTAATACTGGAACCTATTACTCTGCAATTGGATTGTCAAATAACGAAGTGTCCAGTTTGAGTAGAAGCATGCATAAGAGCCAAGGTTTCGGGAGTACAGGATCGAGAGGGAATTCTTCTGAATTTTTGGAATTAGTTAAGGGAGACCTTCCAAATGATAAAACCAATCTCTTTGACGGGATAAATACTACTTGGACAAGAGTCAAGGGAGGTAAAGAAATTGGTGAACTTCTGTTGATAATTGAAAAAGAGTACGATTTTACAAATCCTTCGGCCAGCATTGAGAAATTGATGATTGTATATCAATTGATTCAGGCTCTCGAGAATGATCATTGGAAAGACCAAAAGTCAGAGGAGATTAAAAAAGTAATTCAGGCCTGTGCAGGGCTCTTTTTAGAAGCTGTTGCTAATGAGTCTTTTACAACGAGAAAGGGTGAAGTGAGTATAAGTATTGAGGCTATTAACAGGAGTGAAGCGGCAATTAAATTGAAAAGTGTAGGTATTGGATATTTGAATAAGGAACAGATAGAGAATGCCACACTTAGGAATAACGAAAACCATAAATTCCAAATTAAAGGGATTATTCCTGAGGACATCCACTATACAAGTGCATACTGGTTAAGAGAGGATGGATCTTTGGGCATGTATAAAGTGTCAGATCCCGAGCTCATTGGTTTACCCCAGGCGCCAAGAGAATTTACGGCAGTATTTGAGCTTGAAATTAATGGGATGTCTATTAGTATTGTGAAAGACATTGTCTATAAATACAATGACCCTGTAAAAGGGGAAGTATATAGACCATTTGAGATTGTGCCGGAAGTTACGGCTAGTATTACAGATAATGTTATCATTTTTGCAGATGATGATTCCAAGGAAATAACAGTTAAAGTAAAAGCTTGGAGGCCAAATTTAAAGGGAATAATTTCATTAAACATCCCGGATGAGTGGAATGTGTCTCCGAATAATTTTGTGCTTGACATCGCAGAAAAAGGAATCGAAAAATCTTTTACCTTTGAACTAACACCTCCTAACTTTCAAAGTGAAGGAGAAATTTCGCCAAAAGTAGAAATAAATGGAACCATTTTCTCCGATGAATTAATAGAAATCGAATATGATCATATCCCTTTTCAAAGTGTATTGATGCCATCAAAAAGTAAAGTTGTTAGATTGGATATTCATAAGGAAGGAGAACTCATTGGTTATATACAGGGGGCAGGAGATGAGATTCCGGCAAGTTTGAGACAAGTTGGGTATAAGGTAATAGAACTAAATGAAGAAGAAATTACCATAGATAAATTGCAAAACTTTGACGCGATTATTCTAGGAGTTAGAGCATATAACACAAATGATCAGGCAAAATTTTATCAGGAAACATTACATGACTATGCCAAAGGCGGAGGGACATTAATAGTTCAATATAATACTAATTTTAGACTGAAAGTAGATGCAGTATCTCCTATGGAAATCAATTTGTCAAGAGATCGAGTTACAGATGAAAACTCGGAGGTTGTAATATTAGAGCCGGATCATGATATAATGCAGTTTCCAAATAAAATAACTCAGAAGGATTTTGAGGGTTGGGTTCAGGAACGTGGATTGTATTTTCCTGACGGCTGGAGTTCAGAGTTTACTCCTTTATTATCCATGTATGATAAAGGAGAAAGCCCAAAAGAAGGGAGTTTGCTCGTTGCAAAATATGGAGAAGGATATTTTATTTATACCGGACTAAGTTTTTTTAGAGAATTGCCGGCTGGCGTACCCGGTGCTTATAGATTATATACAAATTTATTATCTGTAGGAAAAAGTAATAAGAGCGAATTGAAAGATTAATAATATAGTTATGAAGGATAATTCTAAATCGGTTTCCTATAAATGGAAAAAAGAATACACCGTTGTATTAATTGCTAATATGGTCTATATCATTTTGTTCTATTTTTTAATGCAAATTTACTCCTGATATGGCAATAATAGATTGGGTAGTTTTACTTTGTACATTGGTTTTTATAGTTGGATATGGTGCATGGAAGACTAAAGGAAGTAAAAATGTTCAAGAGTACATTCGGGGAGGAAATGAGGCAAAATGGTGGACCATAGGTCTTTCAGTGATGGCAACACAGGCCAGTGCTATTACTTTTCTTTCCACACCTGGACAGGCCTTTCATAGTGGAATGGGTTTTGTTCAGTTCTATTTTGGCTTGCCAATTGCAATGGTAATAATCTGTTTGGTTTTTATTCCAATATATCATAAGCTTAAAGTTTATACGGCATATGAATATTTAGAAGGTCGATTTGATCTAAAGACAAGAACTTTGGCCGCTATTTTATTTTTAATTCAGCGAGGCTTAGCAGCTGGAATTACAATCTTTGCACCCGCAATTATACTGTCAGCGGTATTAGGTTGGAACCTTCTAACCCTCAATATTGTTATAGGAGTATTAGTGATCATTTATACCGTTAGTGGTGGTACAAAAGCGGTTAGTGTTACGCAAAAGCAACAAATGGCTGTGATATTCATTGGTATGTTTGCAGCATTTTTTATTATTATTGATTATTTACCTCAAGATATCACCTTCCAAAAGGCCTTGAAAATTGCCGGAGCAAGTGGAAAAATGGACATATTGGATTTTTCCTTCGATCTGAATAATCGTTATACTGTGTGGACAGGTCTAATTGGTGGAACTTTTTTAATGCTGTCCTATTTTGGAACAGATCAATCTCAGGTACAACGATATTTATCCGGAAAATCTGTCCGAGAAAGTCAGATGGGTTTGTTATTTAATGGTTTGCTAAAAGTACCCATGCAATTTTTTATATTATTAGTGGGTATTATGGTATTCGTATTTTATCAATTTAATGCATCACCGCTAAACTTTAATCCTTCTGCAACGAAGATTGTGAAGAACTCAGCTTATGCTGATGAATATAATGCTCTTGAAAAAAAGCAGGTGGATATTGAGAAAGAAATGAAAATTGCTCAATTTCAATACGCTGACAATAATTCTGATCAATTGGCTTTGAAACAAATTCAAAAGTTAAATGAATTAGATGTTTTAAACAGAAAAGCAGCTAGAGATTTGATATTAAAGGCGGATGAAAGTCAGGAGACCAACGATAAAGATTATGTTTTTATTCATTTTATCCTGAATAATCTGCCTCGAGGATTGATTGGTTTATTATTGGCTGTAATATTATCGGCAGCAATGTCGTCTACGGCTTCTGAACTAAATGCGTTAGCATCGACAACCACCATTGACTTGTATAAAAGAAATATTCCCGGTAGATCTGACCAATACTATGTTTCGGTTACGAAATGGTTTACTCTTGCATGGGGGATTTTGGCAATTATGGTAGCAAGTGTTGCTAATTTATTTGATAACCTTATACAACTTGTAAATATTATTGGTTCAATTTTTTATGGGAATATTTTAGGAATATTCTTATTGGCATTTTTCTTCAAGTTTATAAAAGGTAATGCGGTTTTTATTGCGGCTATCATCACTCAATTAATAATAATAGGAGTTTGGTTTGCAGATATTTTACCTTATTTATGGTTAAATTTACTCGGGTGTGTTGTTATAATGACAATCGCATGGATTCTTCAAGTCCTAAGACCTGGTAATTATGAAACCGCAATTTAACCGAAAAAATTCGGCTCACGTTAAAAATATGGGGAGTAAGTAAGAATATATAATTCTGTTGTCCTTAAAATGGTTAGAAGTCAGGTTGATTATTTTTTCTCTTCTTGTCTTTTCATTTTTTTAGTGACAAAAAAACGAAACAAAAAAGTCATGGCTTACAAAGAGAAATCATCCCAAACTTCATATGTGTCAAGTGCGGTCGGGTGATTTCCTTGTGACCCACTGCGGAACTACCCTATCTTACTAAACACATATTTTGATTGAAATAATTTTTCTTTTAATGCCAACTACAATACCATAAATAATATTCTTATTACGTTCTAAAACCAAATTTCTATTTTTTGTTCCCCATAAAATTAATCTGTCCCGTTTAAACTCTAAACAGACACTCTGTTTCTTAAGAATTTACCATCTACATAAAAAGTACCAAAAGGCACAACAGAAGCTATAAGAATAATTAGAAAATCTTTGTTGCTCCATTTAAATTCTGGTTTTATAAAAAATGCCAATAATATATAGGCTATAAAAAGTAAGCCATGGGGCATGCCTAGTGTTTTAACCAATATTTCGTTTCCTCCAAAATATTTTAATGGTACACCAACAAAAAGGAGTAGGAGATAGGATATGCCT
>DAOUPU010000211.1 GCA_030625995.1 Flavobacteriaceae bacterium | reverse complement strand
ATTCATCTATACCAATACCCCCACTTAAAAAAAAGGGTTTGTCACTTGGGTATTCGTTTAATAAATTCCAGTCGAAAACTACACCATTTCCCCCTTTTTCTCTTCCTTTTGTATCAAATAAAAAATAATCACAAACATCTTCATATGGTTCCAACACGCTAAACTCAAATGTTTTTCCAACAGTAAATACTTTTATCACTTCCACGTTCTTTAAATCATTACAGAACTCTGGGTTTTCATCTCCGTGCAATTGAACTACCTGAAGGTCAAATTTCTCAATAACATCATTAATTTCTTCCAAATTAGCATCAACAAAAACACCAACTTTTTTGATCCCATTGGGTAACATTGGAATCATCCCATTAAAATTTCTCTTAGACTTTTCATAGAATATAAAGCCCATATAATCTGGTTGCAGTTCTGCAACAGCCTTGATATTGTCTTCGTATTTCATTCCACAAATCTTAAGTTTCATTTTTTTAGATTATTAGAATTGCCTTATAAACAACTCCTTGATACATTATCCTTCTTTCTCCAGCGTATTCAATTCTCGTAAAAAACTTACTGCAGCCTCTCCCGGATCTTCGGTTTTCATAAAATTTTCACCCATTAGAAACCCGCTAAAGCCGCAATTCTTTAATTCTTGAATAGCTTTAACAGAACTGATCCCACTTTCCGAAATCATAATTTTATCTTCAGGAATTAATGAGGACAAACTTCTACTTGTTTCTAAGGTAACTTCGAAAGTCTTTAAATTACGATTATTAACACCTACTAAGTGTACATAGGTCAAATCAGATTTTTTAAGTTCCTCTTCATTATGAACTTCCAATAGAACTTCGAGTCCTAATTTATTGGCCAAACTTGAAAATCCAATTATTTCCGATTTTTTTAATATCCCTGCAATCAATAAAATGGCATCCGCTCCAAAAGCCTTAGCTTCATATATTTGATAAAGATCAACAATAAATTCTTTTCTTAATATTGGTAAACTAACAATATTTCGCGCTTGTAATAGATCATCTAATGAGCCACCAAAATATTTAGTGTCTGTTAATATGGAAATTCCGCTAACACCTGCCTTTTCATAACCCCTGACAACGTCAATTACACTACTTTTATGATTGATAACATCTCTGGAAGGTGATCGCCTTTTAAATTCAGAAATTATTCCACTACCGGAAAATATGTTTTTTGCTAAAGAATTTGTCTCACGTAAAAACATCGGTGATTTTTGCAAAAAGTCGATCGGTAATATTTTCTTTTTAGCTTCAACTTCTTGTCGCTTATCAATTACTATTTTATCTAAAATATTCACTTCCTCTAATATTAACTTAATTCCTGTAATTTTTTAAATATGTTTAATGCATTTTTACTTTCTAAAGATTCTTTTGCCAAATAAAACCCCTCTAAATGCGATATTTTTTTTGACACCGAAATTGCCAGTCCGGCATTGGCACCAACTACATTATTTTGTGCTTCTGTTCCTTCTCCGCTCAATATCTTCATGAAGATACTTGCGTTGTCTTCCACCGTTTTCCCTCCATATATCTCCTCTTGACCAATAGTCTTTATATTCAATTCTTCGGGACTAAACATCCTCTCTTCTAAATTACTAATCATTTTTGTTTTATCTGTCAGAGAAATTTCATCATATCCGGCCAAATCGTGTAGAATAGCATAATTTTTGTCTGTGCTTTGGTACAAATAACTATACATTCTGGCCAATTCCAAGTTAAAAACACCTACGACTTGATTTTTTGGAAAAGATGGATTCACCATCGGACCCAACATATTAAAAAATGTCTTCACTCCTAACTCCTTTCGTATAGGAGCCACATTTTTCATAGCAGGATGAAATAATGGAGCGTGTAAAATACAGATTCCGGCTTTATCAATCGCTTCTTCTAATTTATCTTCTTCATTTGTAAATTTAATTCCTAAATATTCTAAAACATTTGAAGAACCACAGGATGAAGAAACTCCATAGTTACCGTGTTTAGCCACTTTTACACCTGCTCCGGCAGTTACAAAAGATGATAAAGTCGATATATTAAATGTATCCTTACCATCTCCGCCGGTACCACACAGGTCAATTGTATTATAAGCAGATAAGTCAATCGGTAAACACAATTCCAATAGTGCTTCCTTAAATCCGTCCAATTCAGCAATTGAAATACTTCTCATCATGTAAACCGTTAAAAAAGATGCTATTTGACTGGAATTATAATTGCCTTTCGAAATGTTTACCAAAACATTTTTCGCCTCAACCTTACTGATTTTTTCGTGATTTATTAATCTGTTTAAGATTTGTTTCATTTTATATATTTATTACAAAAAATTCAATTTCTATTTCTCAAACACTTTATTATAACCTTCTTACTTTATGCATTAAAATTTCTGTTTCCTACGACACTACCCAATTTTCTAATATTTTTTTTCCCTCAGGAGTCAAGATAGATTCCGGGTGATACTGCACAGCTCTAACATCATACTCTTTGTGTCTTAACGACATCACTTCTCCGTCAGCATCAACTGATGTTACAATTAATTCATCAGGAAGATTCTCAGAAACTACCCAGGAATGATACCGCCCAACCTCAATTTTTCTTGGAATTCCGTCATATAAAACATCATCATTATTAACTAATTCAATTTCAGTTGAGACCCCGTGATATACCTTATCCAAATTTTCGATTTTCCCACCAAATACCTCGGCAATAGCTTGCTGACCGAGACATATTCCTAAAATACTTTTAGTCGCAGCATACTGTTTGATAATCGGTTTTAAAAGACCTGCTTCGTCAGGAATTCCCGGACCAGGAGATAGCAATACTTTATCAAATCCTTCAACTTCATCAAGAGTTAATTTGTCATTTCTTTTCACAGTTACATCACAATCCAAATCGTGCAAATAGTGCACCAAATTATAAGTAAAAGAATCGTAATTGTCTATTACCAGTATTTTTTTCATAATTCCTTATTATATATTTTCTGCCAATTCCAGGGCATTCTTCAAAGCTCTTAATTTATTATAAACTTCTTGCAACTCATTCTCTGCATTTGATTTTGAAACTATACCGGCACCCGCTTGATAAAATAATCGATGGTTTTTACTTAAAAAAGACCTGATAATAATGGCGTGATTAAAATTACCCTTAAAATCCATAAAGCCAATGGCACCTCCGTAAAAGGCACGATTTGTCTTTTCATATTTTTCTATAAGTTGCATTGCTTTGTGTTTAGGTGCTCCTGATAATGTTCCCGCGGGAAATGTGTCTGCCACAATTTGATAGGTAATTGCATCTTTATATTTATCACCAATAACCTTTGATACTAGGTGGATTACATGAGAAAAAAATTGAATTTCCTTATAATTTTCAACTTGAACGTTCCTTCCGTTCCTGCTCAAATCATTCCGGGCCAGATCAACCAGCATTACGTGTTCCGCATTTTCCTTCTCATCATTTGATAGTAATTTTGCTGCCTCAAGGTCTTTTTCATCATTTCCTGTACGTTTGAATGTCCCTGCAATAGGATGAATTTCCGCCTTTCCATTATTTACCACCAATTGAGCCTCCGGAGAAGAACCAAATATTTTAAAATTACCGTAATCAAAATAAAATAAATAGGGAGAAGGGTTAATAGAACGAAGGGCTCTGTACACATTAAATTCATCTCCTTTAAACCCTTGAGAAAATCTTCTGGATAGAACTAATTGAAAAACATCTCCTCTAAAGCAATGCTTTTTAGCAATCTCAACGTACTCCTTAAATTCTTCATCCGTTAGGTTTGAAGTCTCATCTGAATCTTTATAATAAGAATAGGAGGCAAAATTTTTGGTTTCGATCAACTGAATAATTTCTTCGATGTTAGTTTCCTTGTTATAGCAATGGGCAAATATATAGGCTTCATTTTTGAAGTGATTTATGGCAATGATATTTTGATAAACAGCATAAAAAATATCAGGAATATCTACATCACCCTCTTTTTTCTGAATAGAAACATCCTCAAAATACTGTACCGCATCATAACTAACATAACCAAACAAGCCATTATTGATAAATTTGAAGTTTTGATCTTCAATGTCAAATTTCTGACTAAAATTGTGCACTTGTTTGGGAACATCAACATTATCGTCAATCTCAATAATTTCAATAGCCCCATCCGGAAGGGATTGTACAATTTTATTATCCTCTACTTTAATACTTGCAATCGGATTGTAACATATATAGGAAAAACTATTTTCATTGCCATGATAATCAGAACTTTCTAGTAATATACTGTTAGGGAATTTATCTCT
>DAOUPU010000214.1 GCA_030625995.1 Flavobacteriaceae bacterium | reverse complement strand
ACGTTTCCAAAGAATTCCCAACAGGAACACGGCTACGACTGGTGGTGCGATATAAGATTGTACATTTTGCAAATATTGATACATCACACCTCCTCCAATTTTTTGCATTATTGGAATCCAAAAGATACCTAAGATCACAATGACACTAGTTGCAATCTTTCCAATTTTCAAAAGTTCTTTTTCTGTTCTATCAGGTCTTAACTTCTTATATATATCCATTGTAAATATGGTTGAACACGAGTTGAAAACTGATGCCAGAGAACTCATTAAAGCAGCCATTAATCCTCCCGCAACCAACCCTTTAAGCCCTACAGGTAATAAAGTTTTTACAAGCATAGGAAAAGCTCTGTCCGCCTTCTCTATACTATAGACCTCCGGGTTCTGAATGCTTAATGCAAATGCTATTATACCAGGTATCAAAAAGATAAATATTGGCAATAATTTTAGATAGGCTCCAAAAATTGCACCTCTTCTCGCTATCATGATATTATTTGCGGCTAGTGTCCTTTGAACAATATACTGATCTGTACACCAGTACCATAACCCAACTATTGTTCCGCCAAACAACAAACCGGTCCAGGGAAAATCGGGGTCGGTCATTGGTCGCCACATATTAAAATGGTCCGGACTTACCGAAGTAACAGTCTCGGTCAATTGACCCCAACCACCAACTTCCTGCAATCCCAAATAGGTAATAATTAAAGAACCTGCTATCAGAACAACTGTTTGCAATGTTTCTGTATAAATTACTGCTTTCAGACCACCTATGACCGTGTATATTCCTGTAAAGATGACGATGCCTATGGCGCCATACCAGAAGGGAATGCCTAATAATTCTGATACTACAATTCCTCCTGCATAAATGGTAACCGAAACTTTTGTCAGCACATAGGCAATCAGAGAGAACAATGATAAAAACCATCGCGATCTGCTGTCAAATCTTTTTTCTAGAAACTCGGGCATGGTAAAGGCACCACTTCTAATATAGAAAGGCAGGAACAACCAACCGAGTAAAAGTACAATCCAGGCATGTAACTCATAATGAGCCATTGGGGTTCCTGATTGAAATCCGGTTCCTGCTAACCCTACGACATGTTCAGATCCGATATTAGAGGCGAAAATGGAAGCTCCTATCACAAACCAACCAACGTTACGTCCTGCTAAAAAATAATCTTCGGTATTTTTGCTTTTTTGAAGAACTACCCAAACTGCAATAGCAATGATGATGAGAAAATATAAGCCCAATACCCACCAATCAGCAGTTTGTAAAACGGTTTCCATAAACTAATTTAATAATTATAATTTTTAAATATATACAAAATCGAACTGCCTGTGTCTTAGAAGACTTTTTTATTGGATTAAAATAGTATTTTTTGTTTATATATATTGATTAATTATGTTCTCAAATAATTCTTGTTTCCCGCTTTTTAATTCCAGCTCACCATTCGCTTGTGCCACATTATACAGGTCCGTAAAATCTAATTTTCCATCTTCAAATTCCTTACCTTTTCCTGAATCAAAGGAGCTGTAGCGTTTTTCTCTCAGACTATCGTATGGTGAACTCGTTATAATTTTATCCGCGATCAGTAAAGCTCTCGCATAATTATCCGCACCACCAATGTGACCATGGAACAGGTCTTCAAGATCTGTTGAATTTCTTCTGATTTTTGCATCGAAATTAACCCCTCCACCCTTCAAGCCACCTGCTTTAAGGAAGACCAGCATCGCTTCGGTTGTTTCCAATAAATTATTAGGGAATTGATCGGTATCCCAGCCATTTTGATAGTCACCACGATTAGCATCTACACTTCCCAGCATTCCTGCATTAGCTGCAACCTGTAATTCATGTTGCATGGTGTGTTGTGCTAAGGTAGCATGATTAACTTCTATATTAAGTTTAAAATCATCTTGTAAACCATATTGATTTAAAAAACCTATTACTGTTGCCGCATCAAAATCATATTGATGTTTAGATGGCTCCATTGGTTTTGGTTCGATAAAGAAATTTCCTTTAAATCCTTGACTACGAGCGTAATCACGTGCCATTCCAAGAAATCGCCCCATATGATCCAATTCACGTTTCATATCCGTATTCAAGAGTGACATATAACCTTCGCGACCACCCCAAAAAACATAATTTTCTCCATTTAAAGCAATGGTTGTATCCAAGGCAATTTTAATTTGAGCACCTGCTCTAGCAACAACATCAAAATCAGGATTGGTTGCGGCACCATTCATATATCTTGGATGTGAAAAACAATTTGAGGTTCCCCATAAAAGTTTTACACCGGAATCATTCTGCTTTTCCTTTAAATATTCCGTGATGGTTTGAATTCTTTTTTCAGATTCACTTAAAGTTGCTCCTTCATCGATCAGATCATAATCGTGAAAACAATAATATGAAAATCCCATTTTTGTTATGAATTCAAATGCCGCATCTGCTTTATCATAAGCCGCTTGTACGGGATCTGAATTGGTAGACCATGGATAACCCTTTGTACCGGGACCAAAAGGATCTCCTCCGGTATTGCACAAGGTATGCCAGTAAGCTACCGCAAATTTAAAATGCTCTTTCATTGTTTTTCCGGAAACTAAACGGTTTTCATCATAAAACTTGAATGAAAGTGGGTTGTCGGATCCTTGTCCTTCGTACTTAATCTTTTCAATTCCCTTAAAGTACTCCTTTTTACCAATAAGTGTCATTCCTCTATTAATTAAATTAGTTGTTATAGCTATTTTCCAGATCGTTTTTCCAAAGATTATATGCATCAATAAATGCTTGCCGTTCCATTAAGGGTCGATAGGTCATTACTTGCTCATCTTCAGAAAATATCTCCTTGAGGGATTCAAAATCACCATTACTCACACCTGCTGCTCTACCAGCACCAACAGCTCCGGTGGTATCAATTATATTTATTTCTGTATTGACCAGGCTTGCAATGGTATTGGAAAATATTTCTGACTGAAATAAATTGTCGTTACCAGCCTTAATTGCTGATAAATTTACACCATCGTTCTTCAAAATATCGATCCCATAAACGAATGAAAAGGCAATTCCCTCCAGGCCTGCCCGATATAAGTGCTCTTTTTTATGCCTGTTAAAGTTTAAATTAAAAATACTTGCACCATTGTCTTGATTATTTAGCATTCGCTCTGCTCCATTCCCGAAAGGGATAATTCGCAACCCGTCAGAACCTGCAGGAACATTAGAAGCCAATTCATTCATATCCTTATAGGTATCGCTCGACAAAGCAATATTCTTCTTTATCCAACTGTACAGAATTCCTGCACCATTGATATTTAAAAGTTTACCTATACGCGGTGACTCTTTTGTATAATTCACATGGGCAAAATTGTTGATTCTTAAACTCTCTCTAGTACTTGTACTATCAGTTATTGCATAAACAACTCCCGATGTTCCACCTGTTGCAGCAATTTCTCCAGGCTCCAAAACATTCAAAGACAATGCATTATTTGGCTGATCACCGGCCCTGTATAATAATGGAATTCCTTCAGGTAATCCAATTTCTTCAGAAGCCATTTTAGTCAATGTACCTTGATCTGAAAATGTAGGGACAATAGTTGGAACTAGATCTGTGCTTATTCCCATATAATCAAACAACCATTCTGCCGGCCTGTGCTTCCTAAAATCCCACATAATACCCTCAGACAAGCCTGAAATTGTAGTCGTAGTTTCTCCGGTAAGCTTTAAAGCAATATAGTCTCCCGGCAATAAGAATTTATAAACCTGGTCAAACAATTCCGGCTCATTCTCTTTGACCCATCTCAGTTTTGAAAGTGTGAAGTTGCCAGGAGAGTTCAATAAATTATTAACACATTTATCTTCCCCTATACCTATAAAAGCTTGATTTCCAATTTCAACTGCTCTACTGTCACACCAAATTATTGACGGTCTAAGCACTTTATGGTTTTTATCTATCACTACCAAACCATGCATCTGATAAGAAATTCCAATCCCTTTGATTTTATCTGCCGTGACCCCGGTTTTTAAAAGTAACTTCCTGGTTACCTCACAAATATAAAGCCACCATAAATCCGGATCCTGCTCAGCCCAACCGGGTTCAACGGAAAGTATTGCCATTTCCTGCTCAGGAAATTGTGTAATACCAACTGATTTTCCTGAACTCGAATCGACCAAAGCAGCCTTGATTGATGAGCTGCCCAGATCATAACCTATATAGTACATAATTTATAATGATCTCTACA
>DAOUPU010000168.1 GCA_030625995.1 Flavobacteriaceae bacterium | reverse complement strand
TTCATTGTCTATTTTATAGATGATTATTTACATAAACCAATACCTGTTTTTAGTGGATCGAAGTTGTTGTTGGATCTTTTTTATAGGTATACTCTAAATACAATCATTTCTTTACTAATAATTTATGTGGCGTTTCAAAATAGAAATTTTGTGATTTTTTCCATTAAATTTTACATGATTGCATTTATTATATTGATTGTTACATTTTTCATAATATTAAAAGGAGAGCTTGCCAATGGCTATTTATTTGCCTTTTACATCAGAAGATTCCTTATCCATCCACTCTTTGTATTATTATTGTTACCGGCTTTTTACTACAAACAACTAACTTCCAAAGAAATATTTTAAGATTTATTTAAAATAATAAGTGTTTTAAATTGTTATATTTGCAGTGATGAGAGATATTCTACATAAGATATTGTCTGTTTTTCTTTCTTTTACAGTGTTGTTTTCTACTCTTTCTTTCTCGGTGGATCAACATATTTGTATGGGAGAAGTAACCGATACTTCCTATTTTAGTGATGCGGATTCTTGCGGTATGAACATGGAATTAGAGGACTGTGTTATTGATGGCCTCACAGATGATAAGGTGCAAAAAGAAAAATGTTGTAATGATATCCATGAATTAATACCGGGCAACCAAACGGAACAACAAGCTTTACAAAATTTTGAAATTGAGAAAGTTCAATTTCTGATCGCATTTTCTTATACCTACTTGAACCTTTATGAGGATGATACGGACGAAATACCATTCAGATCTCATTCTCCACCTCTGGTCGATAAAGACATAAGTGTACTTTATCAAACTTTTCTTATTTGATTTATAAATTTTAATACTTTATAAGTAAAAGATGTTTATACATCCATGCTTATGAAAATCTTGTAGCAATTAAATTATTTCGATAATTCTACAGATCGTTAAATATTTATAAATCAAAAAAATGTTAAACAAAATCATTCGTTATTTCCTTGAGAACAAGCTAATAACATTTATATTATTATCCGCTTTTATCCTTGGAGGAATCGCAACTGCACCTTTTAATTGGGATATATCCTGGATGGAAAGAAATCCTGTTCCGGTAGATGCGATACCTGATATCGGCGAAAACCAACAGATAGTTTATACCGAATGGATGGGCCAATCTCCTCAGGATATTGAGGATCAAATTACCTATCCGCTTACAACTTCCTTACTCGGTATTTCCGGTGTAAAAACTATTCGTAGTTCTTCCATTTTTGGCTTATCCAGTATTTATATCATTTTTGAAGACGATGTTGATTTTTATTGGAGTAGGACCAGAATATTAGAGAAGTTAAATTCCTTGCCCCCCGGAACCGTTCCTGAGGAGGTAAAACCAGCTTTAGGTCCTGATGCTACCGCTTTGGGACAAGTATATTGGTATACATTAGAAGGTAGAGATCCTAAAACAGGAAAACCAACAGGAGGCTGGGATCCACAGGAACTACGAACCATTCAGGATTTTTATGTACGATACTATTTAACCGCAGCAAAGGGAGTTTCAGAAGTTGCTTCTATAGGTGGTTTTATAAAAGAGTATCAAATTGATATTGACCCGGATGCCATGAAGGCCCACAATGTGGATATTAAAAAAATAATGAATGCGGTAAAAAATTCCAATTTAGATATAGGAGCTCAAACCCTCGAGTTTAATAAGGCTGAATATTTAGTGAGAGGCCTGGGTTATATTGAAAGTTTGAGTGATCTTGAAGAAAGTGTGGTTAGCGTTAAAGATCATACCCCTATTAGATTAAAAGATGTTGCCAGAGTTCATTTCGGCCCTTCAACCAGGCGTGGTGGATTAGACAAGAGTGGTGTAGAGGCAGTAGGTGGTGTTGTGGTTGCCAGAAATGGTGCAAATCCTCTAGAAACAATACAAAATTTAAAAGAAAAAATTAAGGAAGTTGCCCCGGGCTTACCTTCTAAGGTTTTGGCAGACGGAACGGTTTCTAAAGTAACCATTGTGCCTTTTTATGATCGCTCGGGATTAATTCAGGAAACTTTAGGCACCCTTGAATCAGCCTTATCTCACGAAATTCTGATCAGTATATTGGTGGTGCTAATTTTGGTGCTAAATTTAAGAGCATCGATATTAATTTCGGGTTTATTACCCTTGGGGGTCTTAATGACCTTTATTTTAATGAAATTCTTTAATGTTGATGCCAATATTGTTGCCTTATCAGGTATCGCTATTGCTATTGGAGTGATGGTGGATGTCGGTATTGTATTTACTGAAAATATTATTAGGCATTTGGACTTGCCCGAAAACAAGGATGTAAAGGGTAAAAAATTGGTTCAGGTAATTTACGACGCTACAATTGAGGTGGCTTCAGCAATTATTACAGCAGTAGCTACGACTGTTGTAAGTTTCCTACCTGTTTTTGCCATGCAGGCATCCGAAGGAAAATTATTCCAACCATTGGCCTGGACCAAAACATTTGCTCTGTTTTCAGCCTTAATAATTGGAATCTTGTTCATTCCGGCAATAGCACATCTCTTATTTTCTGTCAGAATGAACAAAAAGAAAACAAGCAGGATCTTCAACTCTATTTTAATAGGTTTCGGAATTGTTTTTATTATTGCCTATGGTAGCGTTATTGCTTTAGCTTTGATCGCTTATGGTGTAAATAATATATTATCACAAGCTTCTGAGTTTAGCATTTTAAAAGGAAAGATCAAATTTCCATATTCAGAAAAAATTGCTAACTATATCAATATTGCAATTACAGTTTTAGTCGTAGTTTACTTTTTAACCATTGAGTGGATGCCATTAGGAGCATCGAATTCTACCTTTGTTAATTTCGTATTTGTAGTTTTGATAATTGCCGTTGTTTTAGGTATTTTAATGACTATTGTTCATTTTTATTCTAAAATTTTAAACTGGTGCTTAGAAAATAAATGGAAATTCTTGGCTATTCCTATAACTGTTATTTTCCTTGGAATATCTATTTGGATAGGTTTTGGAAAAATGTTTGCATTTATGCCCAATTTTGCAAAAGACAATGTCGTGTGGAATAGTTTAGAAAAAACTTTTCCGGGACTGGGTAATGAATTTATGCCGGCTTTGGATGAAGGGTCTTTTTTATTGATGCCAACTACAATGCCTCATTCCGGTATTACTGAAAACATGGAAATTATAGCAACCCTTGACAGGAATATGAATTCAATTCCTGAAATTGCCTCTGCGGTAGGTAAGTGGGGACGTGTTAATTCGGCCTTGGACCCTGCTCCGACCTCTATGTATGAAAATACAATCAATTATATTCCAGAATATATTTTAGATGAAGACGGCCGTAGAGTACGCTTTAAAGTAAATAATGATAAGGCTTTTATTTTAAGAGATGATTCTACTTATAAATATGGTGAGGATGCATTTAAAAAAATAGGTGTGGATGAACTTATTTTAGATGATGACGGAGAGTACTTCAGACAATGGCGACAAAAAATTAAAAAATCGGATGATATCTGGAAGGAGATTTTGAAACACGCTAAGTTCCCGGGTCTCACTTCTGCACCAAAATTGCAGCCCATCCAAACACGATTGATCATGCTTTCGACAGGTATGCGGGCACCAATGGGTATCAAAGTTTTTGGCCCAACATTAGAAAGTATTGAAAAAGTGGGGTATGAGTTAGAAAAGATCTTAAAAGAGGTGCCTAGTATAGAAGCAAGCACGGTTTTTGCTGACAGAGTAGTTGGTAAACCGTATTTAGAAATTAAGTTAAATCGCCAAAACATGTCCCGTTATGGGCTGACCGTAAAGGACATGCAAGAGCAATTATCCGTTGCCATAGGAGGCAAGCAATTAACGACTACGGTGGAAGGTAGAGAACGCTTCCCTGTAAGGGTAAGATATGCCCGGGAATTTAGAGATAATCCTGATGATCTGAAGAATATCCTGATTCCTACCCCTTCCGGGGAACAAGTTCCGTTAGGTGAATTGGCATTCGTTGATTATGTCCGTGGGCCGCAAATGATTAAAAGTGAAGATACTTTCTTAACCTCCTATGTGATCTTTGATATGAAAGAGGGCAATGCTGAAACCAATGTGGTGGAAGAAGCGCAGGCTTTGGTAAAGAAAAAATTGGACTCCGGTGAATTTACATTGCCTGATGGTATAACCTATAAATTTACAGGTAACTATGAAAATCAAATAAGAGCATCTAAAAGATTGATGCTCGTTGTTCCTATTTCTTTAGTTCTAATCTTTTTGATCCTGTATTTCCAATTTAAAAATGTTATTCCATCTCTTATGGTATTTTCCGGAATATTTGTTGCCTTTTCAGGGGGATTTATCATGATCTGGTTGTACGGTCAGGATTGGTTTTTAAATTTCAGTTTGGCAGAAGTACCTATGAGAGATCTATTTCAGCTGCACACGATCAATTTAAGTGTTGCTGTTTGGGTTGGGTTTATTGCCCTATTTGGCATTGCAACAGATGATGGCGTGATAATGGGAACTTATTTGACCCAAGTTTTTGATAAAGAAAAACCTAAAACTGTTAAAGCTATTCGTACTTCCGTGTTACATGCTGGTTCAAAAAGAGTTCGTCCGGCAATGATGACAGCGGCTACGGCAATTATCGCTTTAATTCCGGTACTAACTGCTACCGGCAAAGGAGCGGATGTGGTCATACCTATGGCAATTCCATCCTTTGGAGGAATGTTGTTGCAGGTAATGACCATGTTTGTTGTTCCTGTATTATATAGTATGTGGAAAGAAAATAAATTGAAGAATTAAAAGATTGAAAAATTAAAGTTCTAAAATCATGAAAAATAAAATTATAATTCTAAGTTTCTTTTTATTAATTTCCTTAGCTGGAATTGCGCAAGAGTCAAAAGAAACCTTAGATGGATATTTGATAGTGGCTGCAGAAAATAATCCTGGCTTAAAAGCAAAATTTAACGATTATATGGCGGCAATGGAAAAAGTTCCTCAGGTGGGCACTTTACCCGATCCCCAATTTGCATTTGGTTATTTTATCGTACCAATTGAAACCAGAACAGGGCCACAAAGAGCGACCTTTGGTTTAAAACAAGCCTTTCCTTGGTTTGGATCTTTGGAAGCCAAAAGAGATGCTGCCAGTAACATGGCAAATTCAAAGTATGAAGTTTTTGAAAATAGCAAATCCAATTTATTTTTTGAAGTTAAAACATCCTATTACAATTACTATTTTACAGAAAAAGCTATTCAGATAACCAAAGAGAATATCGAAATTCTTCGAATTTTCAAAAACCTTTCTTTAGTTAAAATTGAAAATGGTAATGCATCAATAGTAGATGAATTAAGGGTTGAGCTGGAACTGAATGACCTGGAAAATCAATTGGCATTGTTTATAGATACCAAAAATGCCTTACAAGTGAGTTTTAATAATTTATTGAACAGAGAAAAGTATGCAATTATCATAATTCCGGAGACGTTGTCGATCGGAAACCTACCCTATGAGAAAGTCACATTATTAGATTCAATATACGCATCCAATCATGAGATTAAAAGTATCGACCACAGGTTAAATTCTTTTATGAATCAAGAAATTTCAGCTAAAAAGCAAGGTGGTCCAAGTTTTAATATTGGTC
>DAOUPU010000206.1 GCA_030625995.1 Flavobacteriaceae bacterium | reverse complement strand
TATACTAAAAAGAAATATGTATTTTTGAACCTTATCATGAATTAAAAATTTGAACTACGAAGTATTTATAGCGAAAAGGATAATTGCATCTAAAAAACACAAAAATAGTGTTTCTTCACCTATAATAAAAATTTCTATTTTGGCTATAGCCATTGGACTAATTGTAATGCTTTTTTCTGTGGCGACAGGTGTTGGATTGCAGAGAAAAATCAAAGAAAAGATTTCGGGTTTCAATGGTGATATTCAGATAAGTAATTACGATAGGAACAACTCAAAAATAACGGTAAATCCAATTGATCTTAATCAGGAGTTCTATCCGGAATTCACCAATATACCAAATGTAAAAAGTGTGCAACCCTATGCCACTAAGGGTGGTATTATTAGAACACCGAAGGAGTTTGAAGGGGTCATTTTAAAAGGTATTGATAGAAATTACGATTGGAGTTTCTTTGCTGAATATTTAGTGGATGGGAAAATTCCGGTTATTGCTGAGGAGATTAGTAACGAAGTTTTAGTTTCAGAAATGACCTCTAACAGGTTGGGATTAAAAGTAGGGGAAACCTTTCACATGTTCTTTGTTAAAGATAATCCAAATAAGATTCCTAATTCAAGGAAGTTCACGGTTGCCGGAATATATAATTCAGGTTTTAATGAATTTGATGAGACATATTTAATTGGTGATATTCGCCATATTCAAAAAATTAATAAATGGGGAGAAGGTAAAGTAGGAGGATTTGAAATTTTTACACATGATTTTAGTGATCTTGATAAAACAGGATTCGAGATTTATAATAGTATTGATTCCACATTGAATGCTTATACCATAGCCGAGAAATTTCCGGCGATATTTGAGTGGTTAAATTTATTCGATACGAATATTGCTGTTATTATTGGAATTATGATTTTGATCGCGGGTATAAATATGATTACAGCATTATTGGTTTTGATCTTGGAAAGAACACAAATGATAGGGATTTTAAAGGCATTGGGGAATAATAATTGGAGTATTCAAAAAATATTTTTATACAATGCAGCCTATTTAATATCTGTCGGACTTTTATGGGGTAATATTATTGGAATAGGTTTGTTGATGGCTCAACAGTATTTTGGTTTTATCACGCTGAATCCGGAAACATATTATGTAAATCAAGTTCCTGTTTATTTGAGTGTTAAATACATTTTTCTGATTAATATTGGAACTTTAATTTTATGTTTTATAATGCTTATTATCCCTTCCTTTATTGTAAGTAAAATAAGTCCTGTTAAAGCTATAAAATTTGATTAGTGAGACTCTAATTTCAAAATTCTTATTTCAAGTATTTTGAAATAGATTAGTCGAACTAATCCCGCTAAAAGCGGGATATGTTTCTAATATTTCTTTACTTTGCAAACCAATTTGTTCGAGTAGACTAACTCAAAAAAAATAAAAAATTAAAGACATGAAATACGACATAATTATCATAGGTAGTGGACCAGGAGGGTACGTTACCGGGATTAGAGCTTCTCAATTGGGCTTTAAAGTTGCCATAGTGGAAAAAGAAAATTTAGGTGGGATTTGCTTAAATTGGGGATGTATTCCAACAAAGGCCTTATTAAAAAGCGCTCAGGTTTATGAATATTTGAAACATGTGGATAGTTATGGCTTGAAGGCTAAAGAAATTGATAAAGATTTTTCAGCTATTATCAAACGAAGCAGGGATGTTGCTGAAGGCATGAGTAATGGTGTAAAATTTTTAATGAAGAAAAATAAAATTGATATATTCGATGGTTTTGGCAAAATTAAGGCTGGTAAAAAGGTAGAAGTAACTGATAATGAGAAGAAAGTCACAGAATACAGTGCAGATCATATAATCATTGCAACCGGTGCTCGTTCTCGTGAATTACCTTTTCTGCCAATTGATGGAAAAAAAGTAATTGGCTATAGGGAAGCCATGAACTTACCAACGCAACCGGAGAGCATGATCATTGTTGGATCGGGGGCTATAGGTGTTGAATTCGGATATTTTTATAATTCAATAGGTACAAAGGTTACCATAGTTGAATTTTTACCAAATGTTGTTCCATTAGAAGATGAGGATGTTTCGAAGCAATTTGAAAGATCTTTGAAGAAATCAAAAATTAAGGTAATGACTAACTCCAGCGTTACTAAGGTTGATACCTCAGGTATGGGAGTCAAGGCTACAGTAAATACTAAAAAAGGGGAGCAAGTTTTGGAAGCGGATATCATTTTATCTGCGGTTGGGATAAAATCTAATATTGAAAATATTGGATTGGAAGATGTAGGAATAGTTACAGATAAAGATAAAATATTAGTAAATGATTTCTACCAAACCAATTTACCGGGTTATTATGCTATTGGGGATATTGTACCGGGTCCGGCATTAGCACATGTCGCTTCCGCCGAAGGAATTACTTGTGTAGAGAAAATAGCAGGCTTAAATCCTGAACCTATTGATTACGGAAACATTCCGGGATGTACCTATGCGAGTCCTGAGATTGCCAGTGTTGGATTAACAGAAACACAAGCTAAAGAAAAAGGTTACGAATTGAAAGTTGGTAAATTTCCTTTCTCTGCTTCTGGAAAAGCGGCTGCAGCTGGAACAAAAGAAGGATTTGTAAAAGTGATTTTCGATGCTAAATACGGTGAATGGTTAGGCTGCCATATGATAGGAGCAGGTGTAACTGATATGATTGCCGAGGCGGTATTGGGAAGAAAGTTAGAAACTACAGGCCATGAAGTGTTAAAGGCAATTCACCCACACCCAACTATGAGCGAGGCTGTAATGGAAGCCACTGCCGCTGCCTATGATGAGGTTATACATTTGTAATAAGATGTAAGCATTCTCATAAAAGGAATATAAATATAATTTATTAGGGGTTTGAATATATCATATTTAGGATATGTCAAACCCCTAATATTTAGAGGGGAGAACTATTTGTCTTCAGCGTCTATGACCTTCTTTTTATTAAAATTTTATCTCAATTTATATTTTCCTAAACCGGAACTGGTAGGATTATGATAAGCGGGATAATACATGTAAGCCGGAACGTCACCAATTTCTATAACTTGAATTAAGATTAGATCTTTATAGTCACATTCAATACCAATTTCTGTTCCGTATTCGTCATACCAAATCCCATCAATTAAAATATCAGTGGATCTCGCAGCGACCATTTTTTGAAATTCTGACCATTTATTATTTTCCTCGATTCCACTATAATGAAATGTTATCCAGCCATTTGAATCAAACCATGTTGCAGGATAGATACCTTCTCGAGAAATTAAAGCATCGTTCCAATGCATAACTAAATTCACATGTCTAAATCCCCAGATATAATACCAGAACCAAGGAGCTGGTGGGTCCCAGGTGTTGCTCCAAGCTATAGTGTTCTCAATTTCATTGGCATGATCAATTAAATAAGTGTCATCATCGCCCGTATAAGGCCCCATTTTCCAAAAAGGGGCGCCTTGATTAATATAGTCACCTATGATAGCATTTAGCAAAATGCCATTAAAATGATGTGCATTCCAGTTATACCCATATTCATCAAATCCGTTGTTTTTAGCATTGTCTTTTTTTTGTGCTTCAACGGATTGATTTAGTTCAATAGATTCGTCTAATGCATCTCTATCACACGATGAGAAGATAAAAAACACCATCGATAGGATTACTGTAATAAAAGATATTTTTTTCATAATTATAAATTTTAAAATTTGTCTTATAAATTTCAGAAAAAAATGCATGCTAGGCATAGCAACCTTATTGCAATAAGTTTAAATTAAATTGCAGGAATTATAAATTTATCGCATGTTTAACAATTTTGTTGCGGTAGGTGTAAAATGAAATTGAGAACTTCTAATCTTTTAAACTAAACTTCTTCTGTGGTACCGGTAAAATTATGTTGGTCTTCTGAACTAAATCTTTAAACCGGGGTTCAGAATGTAAAGTATAAAAATGAGGAAGAAGTAAATAAACCGGTAGATCTTCATTTCGATATTTATAGGCAATTTCGAGATATTCAAGAGCTTCTTGTTTTTTATCGACAAACATGTGAGCCTGGGCGATGACAGGAGGATTGGAACAATATAATGCATCTCCTTTTGTCGCCCCTATGAGCCATTGATTGATAGATTTATCGAAAGATTCTTTTGAATATAACTCGGCCATATAATCGTTCCCCATAGCTCTTAAAAACTTTTCCCAAGATGATTTTGCCTCATCTCTTAGTCCGTAGAAATACTGTACATGTCCTACACCTTCCCATGCAAACACATAATTTGGGTGCAGATCAAACACTTTTTCATATTGATTTAAAGATTTTTCATAATCATTTCTTAAAAAATAATTATTGGCAACAAAGCATCCAATTTTTGGATTTAGAGGGTCTAATTTTTCAGCTAATAAAGCTTCATCAATAGCTTTATCAAAATCGTTTATTATCAAATAGTATTTTGA
>DAOUPU010000252.1 GCA_030625995.1 Flavobacteriaceae bacterium | reverse complement strand
AAATCTTTCGTTTACAATGAAAAGATTTTTCGACTCCGCTCAAAATGACATGCTATTGACCTTTTCAGACAGCCTCTTGTATTCTAAAAGCTTTCCAATCTATTTTTTACCGAATCTTAATATTCACTGTACAGTTTTTCTAAATTCTTTGTTTCCGGGCGTGCATTGGAAATGCCTGTGAGTGCTGGTCCTTTTGCCTGTGGTTTGTCTGGATATTTTTCTTTTAGTTTCAAATGACGTTCCTTCATTCTAACAAAAGCAGCATTAAAATGTAACAATGGAACTTCTAAGGCTTCCTTTTCTCGGATGTCATTTTGCAAATCATAGTAGGAATCCGATACCATTCCGGGAATAGTACGCGTCCAATCTTGTTTGTATTGTGCTTTTACAGTTGCAGCTAACACTAAGCCTTTGTAAATATGAACATAGTCTCTTCGGCTAAATGTATCGCCATTTAACAGTAAAGATGTTTGATCAATTCCATCCACAACTCTGTCCGTAGGAATATATTCTGTTGCGTCTCCTAAGCGGGCAAAAGTTGTATAAAGATCTGTAACATGTATAATGTCTCCAACAAGTGATTTCGCATCAATAGTTCCCGGCCACCAGGCAAATGCCGGAACTCGAACACCACCTTCAGTATGATCACCCTTCCCGCCGGTAAACATAGTTTCTGTCATACCAAGTCCTGGTGGAGGCTCGTGAACCATCGGACCATTATCAGCCATAGCCACCAATAAGGTGTTTTCAGCTATTCCCAATGCCTTCAATTCTTCCATTACCTCACCAATAAAAGCATCAACAACAGTAAATGCTTCACCTAACAATGAACGATTTGAGGTAGTTTTTTGTGGGTTTGCTATAAAAGAAAGCGTTTGTGGCGAGTAGTATACGAAAAATGGTTTTTCCGCTGCTGCGTTTTTTCGAATAAAATTAATCGTACGTTTTTCACACTCCGCATCTACCTTTAAATAATCTTCATGCGTTGGTTGACCCCACTCACTTACCTGTTCTCCTTTTTTTCCTTCAAGATTCATTACCCATCCCCGAGGTACAAAATTATCATCCAATTGATATGGGCTCTTTGTTAACTGACCTTCTACCATTCCGATTACCGCGTTAGCACCTTCGCCTATTGGATTCCACAAACTTAGTACCTGATTGTAAGGGGTAAATAAAGCCTCATCAAATCCCTGATTGGTTAGATAGGACTCTTCTATATCTCCCAAATGCCCCTTGCCATAAAATGCCGTGGCATAACCTGCCTGAGAAAGAACCTCAGCAATCGTTACCTCTTCGGCAGCAAGCCCTCCGTTTTCAACCGGAAAACCCGGTATATACATTCCGTTGCGATAAGGCTGTCTACCTGTCATCAAGGCAGCCCTTGTTGGTGTACAGGATGGTTCAACATACATTCTAGTAAATAGAATACCTTCCTCCGCCATTTTATTACAACTAGGTGTATCAAAGCCTCTGATCTTGTTTATTGCCGGGATTCCAGCATCTCCAAAAGGCATGTCATCCCAAAGGATGTAAACTATATTAGGTGTTTGGCCATGCTTTTTTTTAAGCTCTTTCAGCCTTTTGTCAAGTGCCTTATCCTCGGTTGACCATCGATCGCCATTCTGGGCTTCAACAACATAATATTCGGCATCGTGAACTATTTTGTCCTGTGCAATCGAATTACTATAGAGTAACACAGTGAAAAAGGAAAATAATAAGTATTTCAATGATTTCATGACTTCGTATGGTTTAAGTTAAAGTATAATTCCTTTGTTGGAATAAAGGAAAGTTACTAAAGTTACAATAAATAATTTTACTAGAGATATTCCAGAAAGTGAACAAATACAAAATAGGTTTATTTTTGAACAGCTCCAAAAAAACGGCAAAAAAATGAAAATACCGATAAAAACTCAATTGAAGTTTGGCGATTTTGATCAATATGCAAAATTGGTGATGCAAGCAGATTTGTTACTTACTGTTAGAAATGAAATAGAAGAGCCAATTCAGGACCGCTCATAACCATATCATATAAGAAATAATCCGCATCTGAACCTGTTTCATAATCCATTGCCAACCAGCGATAGGCAAGATCAATCTCAAACAATTTAGAGATTTGGTAACCCACGAAGGGATTAATTTGCCAAGCAAGATCAGATCCTATTCCAAAACCTCCAATGTCTCCTACAATACCCAGACGCCATTTAGTATCATCAAAACGTGTCATCAACCGGGCGACTATTAAAGGATCTACCCATGTTTGGGTCATGGACTTATCAACAGTGGGAAGCTCAATATCACCCGGACCTGGTCCCGGCAGTGCAGCGATCTTAATTCCCTGATTGATAGAATTTACTCTGAATCCAAGACCAACCGAAGCCCATTCTGTCACTCTGTACAAACCATTAAAGGTGAGCCCTAATTGTTTAACATCCACAGAAGCCGCTCTACCAAGTAGAGGTGTTTCTCCTTGCCCTCCAAGGTTCATATAAAGCAAGTCAAAATTGGCCACCCATTTGTCACTTGAAGCCTCAAAATAAAGCATCATACCAAAATCTAGATTGTCGAATATATCTCCCGGACTTGCATCCACACTTGCCTCCACAGGACCAATACCAACATTACCATTCATATATGGTATTAGAAGGTAGGGCGCTGCCGTAAAATTCCACTGTTTTTCTTTCTTGGCATCTTCCTGAGCCATAGTTGGCAAAGTAAATAAGATCATCAAAGCAATAATAATTGTCTGATAATATCTAATCACATGGTTATTTAATTTTGTTTCCTCCTTTTTAAATAGTACATTTTTTGTACCCATGGTGGTTGATTTAATCATATTTTTATGGTTAATTGAAGAAATTTCTATTTCCCGGTGCAGGAGAACCACTATTGTCAGATGGAATTTAACGTAATATTGAATAAATTTATTTGGGTTATG
>DAOUPU010000102.1 GCA_030625995.1 Flavobacteriaceae bacterium | reverse complement strand
CAAAGAATCAAAATTCCCCACTACTTCTTTAACCGTAGCAGTAGTTTTAAACTGTGCTGCGGGATAAGGGTTTATACCTAAATTTCGTAATTTTTGTAAAGATTCTCTTCGTACAATTTCTTGTTCTGATAATTGCATTTGCTATATTATTAAATCGATTTGTAAAATAAGGTGCAAAGATACAATGCTTTTCAAACATAGACAATGGGTTTATTCGATGGGTTTTGCGCTTGTTAGTTGGTAGTTGCTGGTTGATAGTTGGTGGTTGCTCGATGATAGTTGATAGTTGGTGGTTGCTGGTTGTTAGTTGGTGGTTGGTGGTTGTTAGTTGTTGGTGTGTCAATCCCTAAATACAATTGACCGGTTAATAATAATTTTCAACTTAGAACTATCGGACAATTATGAGCCTGAGGTTCTATTTCTGGTTTAAGACAATTAAGAAAACAACTACCTTATTCAGAAGATTTCAAGAAATAGCTAGCATCCCTATTTAATCAAAATATTTGATTTAATTAGTTGTTAGACCATAATTGACTCTATGAAATCCATAGGGAATCATAGGCTTAACTATGGAGTAAGTACGGGACAAATATGAAAGAAGTATTATGGAGCTTAGAATCCATGCGGTAGGATGTAGTTAATCAGTATAAATCTAAGGGCATTTCGTATTGATAACTGAACAATTTGAAGATGAGTTGATCAGTTGGAAGACGGAAGAAAAGGTTGTGAGCCCGCCTGCCGTTTTATCTACCGAAAGGTATGGCGTGGCAGGTTTTAAGTGAGATCTGTGAAATCAATAATATCTGCGATTTCTGCGAGAAGGAGTGGATTAAAAATCAATTAGAAGATAATAATGTTTTAACTATTTTTGATAATAAAAACTGGTCAACACGAATCAGGGAAGTTCAGGGATTCTGAATTAGACCGGTGTTTTGAAAATAAGTTAAATTGAATTGAACTGAGCTTATCAATTCTTATTTACTTGAAAGGACACACTTATTAGAAGTAGGTTTATTTTTTAGGTTCATTATTTTTTCTGAACTTCGTGCACTAATTATTAGCAAGATTACCATGGGTTGTATGCGTGTGCTTTTGGCTATTTTACTACCTCCTTTAGCTGTTATTGATAAAGGGTGTGGGTCTATAGTAATTGTTTTTATCCTAACGATATGTGGATGGGTTCCGGGTGTAATTGCTGCTTTGATCATTTTGAACAACCCGGAGAGATAGCCAATGGGAAAAGTAATTTTTGAAGATATTGGGCTAAGAGATTATAAGGAATCCTGGGATTATCAAAATGAATTGTTTCAAGGTATCCTGAATATAAAAATGGATAATCGTAAAAATGATACGAATAATCCAACCCCCAGTTATTTATTATTTACAGAACATTCGCATGTGTACACTTTAGGAAAAAGTGGCGATTTCAGCAATTTATTGCTCAATGAAGAACAGCTCAGAGAGAGAGGAATTGCTTATTATAAAACCAATCGAGGTGGGGATATTACTTACCATGGACCTGGGCAGTTGGTGGGATATCCTATTTTAAATTTAGATGATTTTTTTCACGACATTCATCTCTACATGCGAAATTTGGAGGAAGTGATTATTTTAACCATAGCAGATTATGGCTTGAAAGGGGAGAGGAGTAAAGGAGAAACAGGAGTTTGGTTAGATGTAGGCACACCTTTTGCACGAAAAATATGTGCTTTTGGAGTTAGAGCATCACGATGGGTTACTATGCATGGTTTTGCTTTAAATGTGAGTCCTGATCTGGGTTATTTTGATCATATTATTCCTTGTGGAATAAGAGGTAAAGGAGTAACGTCAATGGAAGCGGAACTAGGGTTGAAAATTCCACTTGAAGAAGTAAAAACTAAATTATTGAACCACTTTTCAGAAGTTTTTAAGGTGGAGATCTCTTGATTGCATTGTTATTCCATTCAAAAATTCATATCCTTTTTGCAAGAACCAATATTTTATCTGAATATCTCTGATTAATGTTGACCGGTTTTTATACGTTTTCTCTTAACCACAAAGAAACACAAAGAAGGCACAAAGTACACGGTGAACTCGGTGTAAAACTCAGGTAACTCCCTGCTTAGAGAAAAATAAAACCACAAAAACACAAAGAAGACACAAAGAACTCCGAGAACTCTGTGTAAAAACTCAGTGAACTTCGTGGTTAAAAAAAGAAAATCACAAGGTCCACAGAGCCTGACGCAAAGGGTGTGATGGTTCTACAAGTAGATCTTATTTTCTTTATCTCCTAATCACTAATGTCTAATAATTAAGCCCAACCACCTTATTCCAATATTAGACAGCTAATCTTCAAACTTGGTTAAAATACTTTTCGAAAGCATTTTCCCCTTATCATCATATTCTTCACTTTTAACTACGCCAACCCCTTTGGACAACCATTCTTTTGAGGTCATTTTCATCTTCATTCCCATATTTACTTCCGTGTCACTGGAAAGAATAACACAATCAAATGTCCCTGCAGAAGTGGTTACTTTTTCTTTACCTATAACTTTTCTATTGGTCATTTTAACGGTCATTTTCATATTTACAGAAGCCATGCTCATGGTTAACAATAGTTCTGCATCCGGCAATGTCTGTCCTTCGGATAAATTATTTGGAATATTTATATTGGTTCCGGAGATATCGATATCCATATTCATCCCTTCATACTGCTCTAATACAGCACTGCTAATCAGCGATTTAAAATCAATCGACACCCCGTCATCGGTACAAATAAGTTGGACTTCAGATTTTAAAACAGATGACCCTTTTTCATCGTATAATTCATTTGATAGAATAACACTGTCATCTGTCGCATCTTTTATCTCATATTTTATAACACCGGTTACTTTCTCCTTTTGGTCATACGTTGTCATTTCAAATTTGACACCTTCCTTAAAAGGATAATATGTACTACATGCATTTTGAGCAAAATTTATTGTAGAAAAAAATAAAATGGTGGCTGTGATGAAAAGATTCTTTAACATGATATTTGGTTTAAGTTGATCGTACTACAAATATAATGTTTAAAGTTATTAAGTCTCTTCATTAAAATATACTTTGTAGTATTTCATTTTCTTTTCTTCATCATATCCCAATTCTAAATATTCAGAAGAGGCGTCGGGAGCATCAATATCCAATTTTATTTGAATATGAGTGTCTAATTTTATTTCCGTTCTTATTTTTTGCTTTTGTTTTTTTACCACAGCTTCAGATACCAGGAATTGATTTCTTACCAATACATCTTTTTCACTTTCAAAAACTTTCTTATAGTCGTCAAATAATTCCTTTTGTTCATCTTCTTCAAAAACATCTTCTTTGAAATCGTGAATATTTACGGATTCATTTTCTTTGAAGAAGTCAATGGTTTTTGCCAAAAAATGACTTTGTTCTTGTGTTCCATAATCCGTTTTCAAAATCTCATTAGAGAATTCCTTACACATTTCAATATAAGTTTGGGTATGATTGTTCTTGTCGTCGGCATACTTGATATTTAAAAAATTCTTAGTCCAGTACTGGGCGTCATAATTATTATTATCTACACTGAGAACTACATATCCTTCATCGTCAGAATAATTTACGACCAAACAACCCTTATCAATTTTTTTTGTATTAATTCCTTGTTGCACCATAACATCCATACTGTCTCCTTCCATAAAGGTTTGAAAGAAATTGGATTTATTCTCTATTTTATAAATTCCGATGGCAGAAGTAAAGATGTCATTGTATTCAACATCTTCAAATAATACTATCAAAACATCCCCTGTTTTTATTTGAGCTGAATTGGATTGTTCAAATAAATGCATCAGGATGTTTTTAGAAGTATCCACAAAGAACTCGTCATCATTAAAAATTCCTTTGCAATAAGCATTGATCTCGTTCAAATTAATATCTGCGTGATGATTAAATCGAAAACTTTCAGTTAAATTACCGAATGGTTTTAGTAGATAGGGCAGCATTAAATTATAACTATCCTCATCAAAAATCACAGGTTTTTCAGAAAATACATTTCGGGTGTCATTGAATTTATTACCAATTTTATGGATGATGAGTTTAGGGATACTTGCTTTATTTTTTTTGATCATTTTGAATCTAATTTTATGGCCAGCAAAAATACAAACTATATTAATGTGACAGAAAAAAATGACTTAAATGATAAGATCTAATTTTATTGATACAAAAGTTCTTTGAAGTCAATAGAAATGTTATGAAATATTAAAAATATTTATCCCCTTACTTTTAGTAGATTTGTGAATCACTTATTATATAAATTATATCTATGAAATGCACTCACTTTTGCTCTCTGTTAATCCTTATTTTATTTGTTAATTGTAGTAAACCTGAAAAATCTGTAAAAGTATTGCAGGTTCCCGGAAAAGATCAATTTTGTGAAGTGGTTGTAAACGGTGTTTCCGTATTGCCAAGTGGGCGTTATGCAACACCTGTTGGTGAGCAAATTCGAATCACCAATGATCCCTATGGGATGGCCATCTCCCCAGATGGAAAAAAAGCGGTAACCTTACATAATGGAATATTTACGATTATTGATCTCAATTCATTAAAGGATACAAGAGTACCCAGTTATGACGGTAAAATAACTTCTCCTTTATCAAAAGGCTCGTTTTTGGGTGTGGCATTTTCCAACGACTCCAGGAATGTATTTCTGAGCGGAGGAGACAATGGTGCCGTAATTGTATATGACACAGAGAACATGAAAAAGGTGGATTCCATTTCACTAAATGGTAAAGTGGCTGGTATTGACTATCAGGATAGTTTTACATCTGACCTTCTTCTCAACAAAGAGAAAAAAGAATTACTCGTACTTGACAGGGCTAATTTTAGAATGGTACGGATAGATCTCAAAAACAATAGAATCACAGCGTCCATTAAAGTGGGGCGCCAACCCTTTGGCATAGCCTTAAGCCCGGATGGTAAACAGGCTTTTGTGGCAAATGTTGGAATGTACGCCTATCCATTGGTTATTGGAGCCACGCCTGAAAATATAGAAGACCGGTTGATCTCAAGACCTCCCTACGGTAATAATACACCCGAATCAATTAATGGTACTTTGGTTGAAGGCAAGCAAATTCCGGGGCTAGGGAGCCCGCTGCATCCTGATGCCATGAGTGTTTTTACAATTGATCTTGAAAATAATAAAGTGATCAACAAATTCAAAACAGGTCATCAAATAGGTCAGACAGTTGAAGATGCTGAAGTAGTTGGAGGAGCAAGTCCGAACTCTATAGCTGTTGGAAAACAATTTGCTTATGTAACAAACGCCACGAATGATAATATAACAATTATTGATCATACGAATCAAAAAATTGTGGGCCATATTCCAATATTAATAGATGAACGTATTGATAATTTAAGAGGTTCTTTACCTTTTGGTATTACAATGAGCAAGGATGAAAAAACCTTATATGTTGCTCTTTTAGGATTCAATGCTGTAGCGGTTATTGATATCCCATCAAAAACCACCAAAGGATTGATCCCTTCAGGGTGGGGTGCAACCAGAGTGGAACTGTCCAAGGACGAAAAGGAACTTTATATTATTAGTATCAGAGGCCTTGGAGCTGGTCCAAATGGAGGTAAAGACTTTGTACAAACAAAACTGGGCACATATATAGGTTCCGTTCAGTTAGGAAGTTTTCAAAAAGTTAGTGTGCCTACTGATAACGAATTAGCCGAATACACTAAACTAGCCATTGACAATACATTTATTGAAACAACATTCGTTGATGATGGGAAAAACCCTTTACCACCATTACCGGGATTGCGACAAAGCCCAATCAAACATGTAGTTTATATTACCAAAGAAAACAGAACCTTTGATGAGGTTTTTGGCCAATTGAAAGCGAGTAAAGGTGATAGTACGCTTGCCAGATACGGGGTCAATAACACCTATACTTTGCCCGATTCAATTCAAAAAGATTTCCCTAACCTGAGAATTTCTCCAAACCATCATAAAGCGGCAAAGCAATTTGCCTATTCTGATAATTACTATTGCGATAGTGACGCCTCAGTACACGGCCACCATTGGCTGGTAGGGGTAATTCCAAATGAATGGGTAGAATCTAATGCAAGCACGAGTAAAACAGTGATGGCTTTTTCCGACGCTCCGGGCCGTCGTTTTCCAAAAACGATAGGTAGCGTAGATCCGGAAGATTATTCTGAAATTGGCGGACTTTGGGAAGCGCTTGAAAGACAAGGAGTTGAATTTTATAATTTTGGTCAGGCCAATGAAAGCGGTCATGAAAGAGAGGATTGGTACGATGTTAACACAGGGGCGGCACATGGGGTAATGATCCCCCAACAAAATGCACTTTTTAAAAGAACCAGTTGGAATTATGCAGGTTACAATATGAATATTCCGGATCAATACAGAATGGATCAATTTGAGACTGAATTCACGAAAAAATGGATAGATGGAAATGAAGAGATGCCTCCTTTTGTTTCCATGATGATCCCTAATGATCATGGAGCAGGGATACGACCTGAGGATGGATATCCTTATAGACAGTCGTTTATGGTTGATAATGACCTGGCAGTAGGTCGCGTATTGCACTTTTTATCCAGAACTAAATACTGGAAAAATATGCTCGTAATTATCACCGAAGATGACCCTCAGGGGGGAGTGGACCACGTTGACGCACATCGATCTATTTTAATGATGGCAGGTCCTTATGTGAAAAAGGGTTATGTATCGCATACCCATGCTAATTTTGGTTCTATTCTCAAAACCATGTACAATATTTTGAATGTACCCTATGTAAATCACTTTGATGTCACTGCGTCCTTATTGCAAGATTTTTTTACGGATAAACCAGATTTTACGCCTTATACATTAGAACGTGAAGACAGTAGAATTTATGATTCGGAATTATCTATGAAAAAATATCATAAAACCATAGATTGGCGTAAAATTGAACAGGGACCCTCGATGGATGATGTAGAAGATGCTCGTGAAGATCATTCAAAAAATAATACAGATCAATAATAACGGATTAACATGTAACCCCAATAGAAAACCGCGATTCGTGTCATTCCCGTGTAAACGGGAATCCATTGACCAATAACACAGATCCCTTTCTTCTTAAGAATGAGATACGGTTCGTAATTGTCATTTCCGTTACATCGAAATCAGAAAAGCAATGCTGGTGGATCCCCATTTTCATGGGAATGACACACGCACTGTTGTTTTCATTCCCAATACATTGTAAATAACGAGTTAATAATAGCGGATTAACTTGTAACATCACAATAAACCACTATTCGTGTCATTCCCGCAGAAGCGGGAATCCATAGACCAATAACACGGATCCCTTTTTTCATGAGAATGACACACGTTCTGTTACTTTTAAAAATATCTTAGAATCTGAGCTAAAGATCGAGTTTGAACTGTTCGGGTAGTAGCCTAAAAGTTTTGCGATGATGAATGGTTATGCCAAAATCTCTAATTGCCTGACGATGTTCCTTTGTTGGGTAACCTTTGTTTTTTTTCCAGTTGTAAGAAGAAAAGTCCATGTGAATATTAGTCATATAATCGTCTCGATAGGTTTTTGCCAAAACAGAGGCCGCTGCTATACTTAAATATTTGCCGTCTCCTTTTACAATAGTTTCATGCAGAATATTTTTATACCTTTTAAATTTATTACCATCCACAATAATGAATTGGGGTTCTATTTTTAATGTTTCGATGGCTTGATGCATGGCAAGGATAGAGGCATTTAAGATATTGATCTGGTCAATTTGTTTTTGATATACATACGATACCCCAAATGCAATTGCTTCCTTTTCAATAATAGGTCTTAATTTGTATCTCTGCTTTTCTGTAAGTTTTTTGGAATCATTTAGAAGATCATGGGTAAAATCAGTTGGTAAAATAACGGCTGCAGCGACTACCGGCCCCGCAAGACATCCTCTACCAGCCTCATCTGTTCCTGCCTCCAATTTATATTTTGAATAAGTTGATTTTAACATAATTAATTTTCCTCATCAAAAATAATAAATTGTAAAAAATAGGCTCAGTTTTATTTACACAATTATTTTACCTTTGTCAACACCAAAAATTATTTATGATTAAGTATTTAACAGTTTTATTCTTTTTAATTTTTACGTATTCCTCACTTGCGCAAATTATTGATAATAATGCTGCCTATCAAAGTAATA
>DAOUPU010000143.1 GCA_030625995.1 Flavobacteriaceae bacterium | reverse complement strand
TGGATGGCAGTCAAGAGTACTCATTATATATAACCATTTCTAACTTAAATGAATTTGATATAGACAAAACTGAAACTCCATATTTTTTAGTGGGTAATCAAGATAGCCATTCTATATATCCTTATTTCAATTCAATAAAATCACAGAATAAGCTGTTTTATCGTATGCCATATCTTGGCCACTTTGGCTTTGTATCATTTTGGACATTTTTTGATAGCTGTAACCCTCATGCCATCCTACATAATTATTCATTCAGTTATCAGGCTATTTGTGAGAGCGCATTATCCTTTTTTAATGCAACTTTAATTGAGAACAATAAATCGAATGACAAGCTATTGAGCTTGAGTATACAAGAAAACAAGTATGCCATGAAAGAGAAATTAGATTATTCAGAGCCAACAAAATTGATGAATACCTTTTTACAGGAAAATATTGATTTAGCAATCTCTACTTATAAAACTCATAAGGAAATAAATTTTAATAATTACAACTATAGCGAAGAGGAAATAAGTGTCTTAGGCAGAATGATGATAGATTATGATTTAGGAGCTTCAGAAAAATTATATCTGTTTAATCAGCAAGAGTACCCCGGTTCGTGGCATGTTTATTTTGATTTAGCGTATATGTATAAATTAAAAGGAGAAATGGATTTAGCTAAAAAAACTTTGCTGAAAGCACAGGAAATTGAACCTGATAATAAGGATGTAAAAATCTTACTAAAAGAGTTAGCTAAAGAAGAATAATTAAAAACCCGTAATAGAAAGGGATACAGAAGGTGTACAGAAATGTCTATACCCAATAGAACCGGAATTTTGACCCCTATTGATGGTTTAGAGGAGGGAGAGGAAATAACCATGCTGGTTATTCCTGTTGTGTTCAGTGATTAGATTTTAGCCTTTGAAAGTTTACTTTTTACGAGAACTAGGCAATTAATAGTTCTTTTTTTCTTCAAATAGCCATAAGTATCCTTACTGATGATTTCGAAGATTCCTCGAATCGAAACATAACCAAACATGGAGAACAGAAAAAAACAAAACAACAAACACCAAATATTGACATCAAAGTGGCCTAATCTAAAAAATTAGATCATACATTCGTATCTCCAATAATGGAATTATAATGTAAAATCTCATATCTTTGTTATAATAGAAAAATCATTTTGAATTTTTGTTTGTTTAAAAGTCTGCAATTAATAGGACCTACTCAAAATTCATACCATAACAAAATTTCATACTCCGGTTTCTATCGGGAGAAAATCAAAAATTATATTATGAAAACTAGATATTTATCAATTATACTACTAGCGATGAGTATAATTAGCTTTTCTTCTTTTTCTCAAACAGAGAATGACGAACCATTGCTAGGCCTGCCTGGGGATAACTTGGATCTTTACGCCGTATTGGACCTTTTTCAAAAGTCAAAGACAATTGAAGATTTTGAAAAATCGTTGAACGAGGAAAAAACAGGAATTGTCAATTTAGATCTAAATGATGATGGTAATGCTGATTTTATTAAAGTTGTAACCGAAAAAGACGGAGATAATTTCTTGTTTATCCTACAGGATCCAGTAAGTGAAAAAGAAACGCAGGATGTTGCTGTTATCTCGGTATCAAAAGATGCGTCAGGTAAAGTTATAATGCAGATCATAGGCGATGAGGCTTTATATGGTAAAGATTATGTTGTTGAGCCCCTTTCCCAGCCCACAGAATCAGTTACGGCGAACCCTGCATATGTAGGTGATGACCCGGTTACTGTAAATGTAGCAGCAACAACAGAGGTAATTGTGGTTGAAGCAACACCTATAGTTCAATATGTATATTCACCCGTGTATGTACCTTATTATCCAATTTATCATTTTGGACATCCACCATTTTGGTGGAGACCCGTACCAGTAATTGTAATTGGCGTTTATAGGCATAATCATTGGCATCGTCATAGTCATTTTCGTGGTGGTCGTAGATCTGTCAACATTCATGTTCATAATCGTAACTCGATCAACAATTACAATAGAAACAATAGAAATACCTCTAACCGTGTTAATAACAATATCAATAAAGGAAATTTCAACACGGCTGGTAAAGGAGGTTCACGCCCATCAACATCGCAAGCTGGTCGCGGATCAGGTGCTTCAGCTTCCAACAGGGCTTCAACAAAACCTACAACCTCATCAGGGCGAACCAAAAGTGGAGCCTCTCCATCTAATAGAGCCTCTTCATCTAATAGAGCCTCAGCGTCTAACAGAGCCTCAACGTCGCCGTCTAGCAGGCCATCAACATCACAGGCAACAAGATCGTCATCAAATAGGTCTTCCACATCGAGATCATCGTCACCATCACGCTCTTCGGGCGCAAGCCGTTCGCGCGGAGGGGGCGGAGGTAGAAGACGATAAGTTTTTTTTGTACTAAATCCTATAAAAAAAAGAGGCTATTCATTTTGAATAGCCTCTTTTTTTTTGATTTTTTACATCTATTCATCAAAAGGCATATCAGAAGCACTCATATCTCTTAGGCACACATATTGGCCATTTCTTTTTTCAAATAGACTCATATAATTTCCTGTACTTATAATAGTATTAGTAGAATCAACTACCGAATAAGCACCTATTTCCAACACTTGAATGCCATCCTTTGATGCAAATATTTCATTAGTTTTGAATGAGATCTTATTAGAATTTGAATTCAAATCAGATCCCAAAAATTCCCATCGTTCAGCTATACTTGTAAGGGGAGCCATGTTTTGATAAAAAGTAATGGCGTCATCCGCATAATATCCAATTTTTTTCAATTCTCCGGTATTATATATTTCCGCAAATTCATTTTCCCTGGCTTGAATTTCTTTTTTTATTTGCTCTTTATCTATCAATACAGGTGTTGATTTTTCCTTATTAATATTACAAGAAGCCATCAATAAAAATAGATAACCAAATGCTATTCCTTTTACAAACATGTTTTTCATAATTATTCTTTATTTAAAATTTAGATTACGTAGTCCTGTCAAAAGTAATATAAAAACAGCAATTTATTTGACTAATCTATATTTAAACAGTTCTTATCATCCAAAAATGTTTAGTTACGCTATTGTTTCTAATTAATTGCTTTCCATATGGATAAGGGAACTATGCTCAATTTGTGAAATTAATGTGCAGTCAAAACAAAAAAAGTTCCCTATAAATAGAGAACTCTTTAATGACCCATAAGGATTCGAACCTTTACTGGCAATATCAAAAAAACGCAGTACTTCTTGTACTTCATGAGTCAAAACACATTTTCCTATTATTACAGAACAGTTAGATAAACTGGTGATTATAAAATATTTAAGCTTTTATATAAGGCAATAGCCTTCTATATGCTATCAAGTTCTTTGACGACCCCGATGATATGCAAATAGATTTAATTCATGTCTTTTATTGGAAATACTGAATAATTTAGGTTCAAATGATATTTATTAGAAATATCAGTCCCTAATAGAGCAGGAATTTTAGCTCCCATTTATGGTTTAGTGGAAGGAGTGGACTTAAGCATGCTGTTTATGTCTGTTTTACTTAGTGATTAACCCTCTCAACACCAACTAACGACCTTTCATTTAGTTGGTTTAAAATTTGCTAATTTAATTATTTTTCGTATATTGCACCTCTATGAAATAGTTGAATCCCCTTAATTCAATTTTTTTTGGTATTAATTTCAGTCATTAATGTGTGTATTTCACAGAAATGATGTTTAAAAATTATTTAAATAGAAGTTTAACTAAAATTAATGTATGAAAATAAAATTACTCCCTATCCTAACATTTTTAACTTTAAACTTTGTAGCCTTTGGACAGATTGACTATTCAGATATCTTGTTTAAAAGTTATATCTATGAGTATAAAGATGTGGAGCCTAGAACTTCAGAATTGGGGATTGAAAAGCAAATGCTTGCGGATATAGTCGGTCTACTCGGCGAAGATATATATACTAAATCAGAACAAGAAGAAATTATAGAAAAGGCCTGGCTTGCAATAGCCAACCCGAAAATATTTGATTTTGTTTATAAAGACTTTGCAATTTCCTCTAATAAAACCTGGGATACAAAAAATCCAAAAGGAGAAATTGTTTTAGAGCCAAACCCATATTTGACGGACTGGACTGTAAGTGACAACGAATATCCTTATTTTCAATTAGCTCTGAATAAAATCTTTGAGTACTTTGAGCTGATGACTTATGGAGATGATGCAGAAAGTGTTGCTTCCTCATTTAACGAATTATTAATCACAAAAGATTTTAAATTGTCGAATCCCAAGGATGACGACTGGGCGTATTCATATATAGAAACAGTAAACATTGAATTAGAAAAAAAGGGCTTGGTTGCACTTGTAACTAAAGGCTATTACAATATCGTAGTGTGTAATATTGAAAACAAAGACAAATTGACTACACTATTTGAAAAATTTCAATGGGAATTAATTCAACCTTAATTCCCTTCTAAAGCCCCCTCGGTAAAAATCTGCTTTTCACAAAGCAGATTTTTTTGTTTAAATCAAATAATTCTTAGTAAATTACGTTCTAATTAATTAATGTCAAAATTCCATTTAATTTAAGAAAGTGAAAAATATCCTCCTAATAATTTGCTTTGTTTTTTTGAGTTCCTCATTGGTCGCCCAAAAAAAGGATTACACGGAAATTCATTTTAAAAGCAAACTACGAAATTATACTAAGGTTTTACCTAAGACTGAAGAAATTGGTATCAATAAAGAACTTTTTAGTGAATTGGTTGAACTTTTGGCAAATGACCTATATTCCGAAAATCAAAAATTAAATTTTACAAATAAGTTATGGCTTGCAATTTCAAATCCTCAAAAATTTGACTATGTCTACAAAGATTTTTCATTAAAAACAATAAAAAATTGGGGTGTTAAAATAAAATTTGAAGATCCTAATTTTGAACCCAATCCCTACTTGGAAAAATGGACTAACACTGGGGATGAGTATCTTTATTTCCAATGGGCAAGCATTCAAATTCTAACTTACTTAAATTTAATGGCTTACGGAGAGGATGGTAGCGATGCGAAAAATGCACTGATGAACTTGAAATGTTTAGAAGGAATAAATCCTCCCAGATCAAGTACAAATGAATACACATATGACTATCTAACTAGAGTAAGTAGCCTGATAAAGAAGAAAGGGCTGGTTATACTAATTTATAATAATAACTACGATTTTACTGTTTGTAAAATTGAGGACAAAGAAAAAGTTATAGGCCTATTTGATAAACTCCATTGGGAATTCATAGACCTATAATCATATAGTATCGCTTACTCAGTTTATGGTTTAATATTTTGATTTACTCTGAAAAAATTATTGGGATCGTATTCCTTTTTAATTTTTACCAAACGATCATAATTGTGTTTATAACTTGCTTTAACTCTTTCCTGCCCTTCATCCATCATGAAGTTTGAATAAGCGCCACCAGAAGAGTAAGGATGTAATGCATCCCAATAATCTTTACACCATTTTGTTATTTTATCCGCATTAGAAGGATCAGGATCAACACCAACGATCACGCCGGCATAATTGGCATCTCTATAAGCCCATGGCGTCTCAGTTTCACCTACTCTACTAGCTGCACCACTTATAGGGTACATATGCATTTGTGAAAGTGGTGTAGGAATACTAGAGCCGAATTTTAGATGTTGCGCTCGAAGTTCTGCTCCCAGATCATTAAAAAAGTCTGCTCTCCAATACCATTGCATCCCTGGAGGAAGTAAACCATCAAACAATGTTTGAATAGCCGGATATGGCATTTCGCCAACATGTGCAAACAGCGGATTTTTTGCTAGGATTGGCGCGAACACTTCAGATGCTTTATCCAAGTCTCCAACATAACACCACACTATTCCACAAAATTGTTTATTATGGAGATGTTCCGGAAAAGGTGGGCCAGGTATGATCATGGTAGTCACAAATCCATTTAGATCATCCGGTGCATTATGAATGAAATCGTGATACCATTCCATTATTTCTTCCGTCTGCTCTATGGGCCACAGAGTTGGACCTCCAAAAACAGTTTTTACGTCGTGTGCTTGAAATTTAAACGAAGTTACAATGCCAAAATTACCTCCCCCTCCTCTTATTGCCCAAAATAAGTCACTATTCTGGTTTTCATTCACGGTAACAAAGGAACCATCAGCCAATACCATATCAGCCTCCAAAAGATTATCGATTGTTAATCCATATTTCCTGGATAAATGCCCTACTCCACCACCTAATGTTAACCCTCCAACACCAGTTGTTGAAATAATTCCTGCAGGTACTGCTAGTCCAAAAGGATGGGTTGCATGATCTACTTCGCCCCAAACATTTCCACCACCTACTCTCACAGTTTTTGAAGCGACATCGACGCGAATAAATTTAATCCCCGACATGTCAATAACCAAACCATCATCGCATATGCCAAGACCTCCACCGTTATGTCCTCCTCCTCTGACGGCCACTAATAAATTATTGTCTCTTCCAAAATTTACAGCGCTAATAACATCGGCAACATCAACACATTTTACCAACATACCCGGGCGTTTATTGATCATTCCGTTATATACTTTACGAGCTTCGTCATAATTAGCTTCGCCGGGAAGCGTTATTTCTCCTCTTA
>DAOUPU010000209.1 GCA_030625995.1 Flavobacteriaceae bacterium | reverse complement strand
ATCAATTGCAGAAGCAATGGAATTATCAGAAACAGAGAGTCCGGCCTTCTGGTCATTATATAATGAGTATAATGAAAAGATGTATGTGATTAACACCAAATTATTTGATGTTATTAAAGATTATTCTGACAACTACGAGAATATGACCGATGAAAAAGCAACCGAATTATGGTCAAATGCGATGAACATTGAAATGGAATTATTGAAATTGGAAAAAACCTATTTTAAAAAATTCTTAAAAATATTGCCTGGAACCAAAGCGGTTAGGTATTTACAAGCAGAGAATAAAATTAAAAATCTTGTTGATGCCCAGTTATCTTTACAAATTCCTTTGTTCGAGGAAATGAAGTAATAGCATTAGAAAAACTACCATAAATTAATAGGTATTAATAATACAAAAGAGGCTGTCTGAAAAGGTCAAAGACATGTCATTTTGAGCGGAGTCGAAAAATCTTTTAATTGTAAACCAATGATTTAGATTTCTCCATTTCAGTCGAAATGACACTAGGAATTACTTTTCAGACAGCCTCTTTTTTAGATCAACTTATAGATTCCCTTTTATTTCCACTTGATATTACAGCCAATACTCGGTTTTTGAGTTGACGAAATTGGAGTCCCATTTAAAACACAATCCAATGCATGTCGTATATCTTTTCCGGTAACGGCAATTCCATTCCCGGGACGAGAAGCATCCAATTGCCCACGATAAACCAATTTTAGATCTGCATCAAAAACATAGCTATCCGGTGTACAGGCTGCATCATAAGCCTTTGCGATATTCTGAGTTTCATCGTATAAATAAGGGAAAGGATATTTTAGATCTTCTGCTACTTTTTGCATCAAAAGAGGTGAATCCTGAGGATAATTTTCTATATCATTTGAAGAGATAGCAATAAATTCGATTCCTTTTGACCTATAATCATTTGCCAGCTTCACTAATTCTTCGTTCACATGGATAACAAAGGGACAATGGTTACAAATAAATAAAATAACCGTAGCTTTTGTTCCTTTTATATTTTTTAAGCTAAGCATCTCATGAGATACTGTATCAAGTAGTGTGAAATCAGGCGCAATGGTTCCTAATGGAAGCATGTTGGATGGAGTTCTCGACATTTCATATTTTATTTGTAAGTTTATAGTTCAAAAATATAAAAATTTATCAGATAATTACAAAATTCGGTACTACCACTTATTTAATAGAAAACTGATGAAACATATTTGGTGTTGGTTGTCGAGGGGCGGCCTTCAAGAATTTGATGTTCTAAATAAAATGAAAACTTAGTAAAACCGAGAAGTTGAGAGCTTGCTCGAAAATCACTCGGCTGCACTTAGTTTTTATGAAATTTAGGTTATTAAATTGTTGTAAGCCCTGCCACGCCGGCAGGCGGGTTTGTTTCGTTTTTTTATCAATAAAAAAATGAAATGCCAGTCCGGCATAAGGACATAAAAATAAATATTCCATTAAAATAACAGTATAACCCAAAATTCTAAACAAGTGAAAACTCTTAATCAATGGTTTGATGAATATGCCATTAGTCATCAAAATGCAACCAATCAAAAAATTCATTATATCTGCGTACCGGCAATTTTTTTTAGTATAGTTGGAATGCTGATGAGCATACCCAGTCAATTCTTGCAAAACATTATAGGATTGAATAACCCTTTAATCGAAAATTGGGCGAGCGTCATACTTATTTTTGTATTAATATTTTACTTGAGATTATCTTTTACCATGTTCTTGCAAATGCTTGGTTTTTCGATTCTTTGTGTTATTGGAAATTTTTATTTAGGCCTTTATACTCCTTTGTTTTACACATCTTTAGCTATTTTTGTAATCGCCTGGATCGGACAATTTTACGGTCATAAGATTGAGGGTAAAAAACCTTCTTTTTTTAAAGATCTGCAATTTTTATTAATTGGCCCGGCCTGGGTAATAGAAAAATTATTTAGATAATATTATGGGAGAAGGGATGATCAGCTTTGAAGATTTTTCTAAAGTTGATATTAGGATTGGAACTATTGTCGAGGTTAACGACTTTCCAAAGGCTCTAAAGCCGGCATATCAATTATTAATTGACTTTGGAGCACTTGGTGTTAAAAAGTCCAGCGCTCAACTAACTGCCTTGTATTCCAGTGAAGATCTATTACAAAAACAAGTAATGGCAGTAGTTAATTTTAAACCTAAACAAATAGCTAATTTCACCTCCGAATGTTTGATTCTTGGTATTCAGGATGGAGAAGAAGTTGTACTTTTACAAACACCTGAAAAAGTAAATAACGGTGCAAAAGTTTCCTAATAATTAATTTCTTCCAATGCCATCAATACAGAAACTACAGATTCTATCTAAGGAAATTCAGGGAGAACTCTATTTTGACGATCTACACAAAAGTATGTTTGCAACAGATGCTTCTGTCTATCGTGAAATTCCTCTAGCTGTAAGCTTTCCAAAAACTATTGAAGATATTCAAAAATTAATAAAATTTGCACAAGATAACAAAATCACTCTCATCCCTCGTACTGCAGGAACATCCCTTGCCGGACAATGTGTTGGTAAGGGGATTATTGTTGATGTATCCAAACATTTCACTAAAATTCTGGCTTTTGACGAAAAAAATAAAACAGTTAAAGTGGAATCAGGTGTTATCCGAGATGACCTCAATTTATTTCTAAAACCATTTGGGTTGTTCTTTGGTCCAAATACTTCTACATCCAACAGGTGCATGCTAGGCGGAATGGTTGGGAATAATTCATCGGGAACAACATCTATTAAATACGGGGTAACAAGAGATAAAATAGTCTCTATGAATACTATTTTATCGGATGGTAGTGAGGTCAATTTTAAGGCTTTAGACAAAAATGAAGTTCTGGAGAAAATGAAGGGAAATTCCTTAGAGCAGAAAATTTATTCCACTTTATATTCTGAATTGTCTAAACCAGAAACTCAATCTGAAATAAGAAAAGGTTTTCCTAAAAAAAGTATCCATAGAAGAAACACGGGCTATGCGGTTGATACACTAATCGATACGCAGGTTTTTAGCAGCTCTGAAGAAAAATTAAATCTATCCAAATTATTATGCGGAAGTGAAGGAACACTTGCTTTTACAACAGATATCACAATTCTTGTGGATGAATTGCCACCGAGTGAAAATATTTTAATTGCAGCCCATTTCAATTCTATACAGGAAAGTTTAGAAGCTACTATTGTGGCCATGAATCACAATTTATACACCTGTGAGCTCATGGATAAAACTATCTTGGACTGCACCAAAAATAACAGGGAACAGAACAAGAATCGATTTTTTATTAAGGACGACCCGGAGGCCATTTTAATGCTGGAACTCACCGGAAACACAAGACCAGAAGTCGAAGAGCAGTCCAAGAAGTTGATCTCCGATCTGAAAAAAAATAATTACGGATATTATTACCCTGAACTTGCCGGAGAGGATATTGAGAAAGCCTTTAACTTAAGGAAAGCCGGATTGGGATTATTAGGAAATATAGTAGGTGATAAAAAAGCTGTAGCCTGTATTGAAGATACGGCCGTAGAAGTTAAAGATCTGCCAGATTATATTGGTGAATTCAGTGCAATGATGGAGAAACATCAACAAAATGCCGTTTATTATGCACATGCCGGAGCCGGTGAAATTCATCTAAGACCAATATTAAATCTAAAAAAGAAGAAAGATGTTGAGCTATTTAGAACAATAACATCAGATGTTACAGATCTGGTAAAAAAATATAAGGGCTCTTTGAGTGGTGAACATGGAGATGGTATTGTCAGATCGGAATTTATCCCAATAATATTAGGAGAATCAAACTATGAATTGCTTAAAAAAGTAAAATATACATTCGATCCAAATAATATATTTAATAGAGGTAAAATAGTGGATCCTTTACCCATGGACAAATCTTTGCGTTATGAAGTAGATCGTAAAGAACCGGATATCGATACAATTTTTGATTTTTCTGACTCTTTGGGTATTTTAAGAGCTACGGAGAAATGTAATGGTTCGGGTGATTGCAGGAAACCGGTTAGCGCAGGGGGAACTATGTGCCCAAGTTATAGAGCAACTAAAAATGAAAAAGACAGCACCAGAGCAAGAGCCAACACTTTAAGAGAATTTTTAACCCAGAGTAACAAGAGCAACAGATTTAATCATGAGGAACTAAAGGAGGTATTTGATCTGTGCCTTAGCTGTAAGGCCTGTGCTAGTGAATGCCCTAGTAATGTTGATGTTGCTTCTCTAAAAGCGGAGTTCCTACACCAATATTACAAGGTCAATGGTTTTCCTTTTAGAACTAGGTTGTTTGCAAATAATGTAAAATTAAATAAGTTGGGAAGCATCGCACCAAGGCTTACAAACCTAGCAATAAAGT
>DAOUPU010000125.1 GCA_030625995.1 Flavobacteriaceae bacterium | reverse complement strand
CTAATAACTCAAATAATATGGGCACAAACTACAGTTGAAAGCAATCGAATTGTAAAAGTGCTATCGTTCAATATCTATCATGGAGCGACTACTAAAGGTGATTTTGATTTAGATGTAATTGCTAAAGTAATAATAGATGCTAACCCTGATCTGGTAGCTTTGCAAGAAGTTGATTTCAAAACAAATAGAGCACAAAAATATGATCTCGCAACAGAGCTTGGATTACGAACTGAAATGGCACCAATTTTTGGTAAAGCCATAGATTTTGACGGTGGAGAATATGGTGAAGGAGTTTTATCAAAATACACATTCTTAAAAACCAGAAATATCGTATTGCCTTTTACGCCACCAAATGAACAAAGGGCAGCCTTAGAAGTAATTGTAGTACTGCCTTCGCAAGATACAATAGCGTTCGTTGGCACCCATTTAGATCATTTGAAAGATGAAAAAGATAGAGTAGCTCAGGCAGAAAAAATTAACCAAGTGTTCGCTTTGAATAAATATCCAACCATTTTGGCCGGAGACTTAAATGCACAACCGGGGAGTACACCTATACGCATTCTTGAAGAAAAATGGTCTTCATCATATAATAAAGAAAATCCGACTCCAACATTTCCTTCAGACAAACCCAAAATTAAAATTGACTATATTATGACTTATCCAAAAAATAAATGGAAAGTTATTCAAACAGAAGTCATTCAAGATTCAATAGCATCGGATCACTGTGCTTATTTGGTGACTTTAGAATTGTTGAATAACTGACAAACGAGATGACTATTCGAAGAATTTATCAACGTTAATAGTAATTTTGATAAACATAATGAAAATTCAACCACTGACATTTATAAGTGTTTTGGAGGAATTTATTCATTTTCGTCAAAAATTATGACAAAACTAACAAATTATATATCTGCTAAATAAAATAATAAACATATGAACAAATTAACACTCTTTATGGCGCCTATATTCTTAATGGCAATGTTCTCTTATGGTCAGAAAATTGAATTAATGACTTACAATATGCGATATGATAATCCCAAAGACGGTGAAAATGCCTGGCCGAATAGAAAAGAAACATTTGTAAATCAAATACTTTTCTACGCACCTGACATAATTGGAACTCAGGAAGGTTTAGAACATCAGGTTTTGTATTTGGATGAAAATTTAAAAACATATAACTACGTAGGCATAGGAAGAGGAGACGTTAAAGAGAATGAAGCCGGAGAATTTTCTGCTGTTTTTTATAACACTGATAAATACAAGGAACTAAAGAGCGGAACTTTTTGGCTTTCAGAAACTCCTGATATACCTTCGAGAGGATGGGATGCCTCGCTCAACCGAATTTGTACCTATATACAGTTAAAGGATAAAAAATCAGGTAAAAAGTTCTGGGTATTCAATACGCATTTTGATCATCGCGGAGTGGAAGCACGTAAAAGATCTGCCGAGTTGATCATTCAAAAAATTGAAGCTATCAATAAAGAGAAAAACCCTGTTTTTTTGATGGGAGATTTTAATTTACAGCCGGAAGAGACCCCTATTCAATTTTTAGAGAAGCAGCTAAACGATTCTAGGACAATTAGTCAACTGCCTCCATATGGACCAATAGGTACTTTCAATGGATTCAATGCATGTAAAAATATCAATAAAAGAATTGATTATATTTTTACCAGCAAAAACAATATTGAGATTTTAAAATACGCCGTATTGGCGGATGTAAATGATGTAAAATATCCATCGGACCATTTTCCTGTTTTTATTGAGGCATCGGTAAAAAATTAAATCAATATGAAGAATCTATACCTTTTCCTTGTAATAATTATTTCAGCTACTTGTAGTGCGCAACAGAAATTTACACAAGTAGAGATTTTCCCGTCTCAGGTAGAACACGCTCATGGAGCGACTATCGTTGAACTTGCCAACGGAGATATGTTAGCAGCTTGGTTCCAGGGATATGGAGAGCGTTGGGCAGATGATGTTAAAATACTCGGATCTCGACTTTTAAAAGGTGAAGAAAAATGGAGTGAACCATTTGTAATGGCTGATATTCCCGATTTTCCGGATATTAATCCTGTCCTTTTTATAGATCAGCAAAAAACACTTTGGTTGGTTTGGTATACCGTAATTGCAAATCAATGGTCAACCTCATTGCCAAAATACCGCATCAGTACAAATTATACGCAAAAGAACGGCCCTCCGGAATGGGACTGGCAAGGTGTAATTCATTTTAAACCGGGCGATAAAACGGAAAGAGGCATTCAGCCCAATGATAAATTTGTGAGATCGGTTGTGGAACAAATTGAAGAGCAACGAGAAGCTCTAAAAAGGTTGGGCACTGACGAAGAACAATTAAAAATTTATGATGGATATGCTGAGGAAATGGTAGCAAATTCCAGAGGGGAAAATATGATGAAGAGTGGTCAAATATCTTTGGAAGATGGATCTAAAGAACGTGCTGAACTTGGTTATCCATATTTCAGAAGGATGGGATGGCAGACAAAGAACAAACCAATTTTTGTTGGTGACAGAATCATAATTCCATATTACTCCGATGGGTTTGGCTTTTCAATAATGGCAATAACCGATGACTTTGGTAAGACTTGGCAATTCAGTAATCCAATGGTGGGCCTCGGAAATATTCAACCTACCATGGCAATTAAAAAAGATAGAACCATTGTAGCATATATGCGTGATAACGGGCCACCACCAAAACGACATATGATAAGTGAATCTAAAGACAGTGGGTTGACGTGGAGTTTGGTAACCGATTCTGACCTTGTTAATGAAGGCTCGGGTTCTGATATTGTTACACTGGCTAACGGGAATTGGGTAATTGCATATAACGATACGGAAGATGGAAGGTATACACTGGCAGTTTCCCTTTCTGAAGATGAAGGAAAGACTTGGAAATACTTACGTCATATTGAGCTTGATCTTAATGAGGAGGTCAAGAAGAGAAATAAATACTCCTATCCTTCAATAATTCAAGGGAAAGATGGAATGATACACGTTATTTACAGTTGTCATAAATACAATACTTTACCTTATGATGATGATACAATTAAGTATATCCGATTTACGGAAGAATGGATCAAGAAAGGGGATTAATTATGAAAAAGATGAAAAAATTAGGTTTAATAATTACTGTGTCGCTCCTTTTATTAAGTTATACTGTTCGCAATAACTCTACTGAAAAACTAATTAGTGCTGACTTGATTAATGATACTATAAATAATCCTGAAGCGATAGATATTGGATCCCGATTAGAGTTATTTACAGATCATTATTTGATAGATTCGTTAAATGATGTTTCACTAAAACTCCATAACCCAATTGATAAAGGATCCGTATTTAAATTTGACGAACCATGGGAAGGTCCGTTTAGTGGATATAGTACTGTGATAAAAGACGGAGAATTATTTAGGTTGTACTACAGAGGATTACCCACGGCAGGAAAGGATGGAAGACCAGATGAACATACTTGTTATGCGGAATCAAAAGATGGCATTCATTGGGTGAAGCCAAATTTAAAAATTCATGAGGTAAATGGGACTTTAAATAATAATGTTATACTCTCTGATGTTGCCCCGGTTACTCATAATTTTAGTCCTTTTTTGGATACGCGCATAGGGATAGATCGAAAACATAAATACAAAGCCCTTGGCGGAACTGCAAAAAGTGGTTTAATTGCTTATGTATCTGAAGATGGTATTCAGTGGAACCTCTTAAAAAAACCCGTATTCAAGGCCGGTGAAAGTGTATTTGATTCACAAAATGTTTCTTTTTGGTCGGAAGAAGAACAAATCTATGTCTGTTACTTTAGAACCTGGACAAAGGAAGATTATAATGGTTATAGATCAGTCAGTCGAGCCACTTCAAAAGACTTTATTCACTGGTCAGATCCGGTCGAAATGAAATTTGGAGACACTAAATTAGAACAGTTATATACAAATCAAACTTCCCCTTATTTTCGTGCTCCACATATTTATATTTCTGTGGCTGCAAGATTTATGCCCAAACGCCAAGTTATTTCTGAAGAGGAGGCCAAAAAATTGAATGTAAATCCAAAATACTTTAAAGACTGTTCTGATGCAATATTCATGACTACCCGAGGTGGAAATCAATATGATCGTACTTTTATGGAGAGTTTTATTCGACCCGGAATAGGATTACAAAATTGGGTTTCTCGTTCCAACTATCCGGCATTGAATATAGTTCAAACGGGCCCTACGGAAATGTCTGTATATGTCAATCAGGATTATGCACAACCATCGGCACACTTACACCGGTACGCATTGCGAATTGATGGTTTTACTTCGGTAAATGCCCCATACCAAGGAGGAGAAATGATTACAAAACCAATTCGTTTTACAGGCAATAAATTGTTCATCAACTTTTCAACTTCTGCTGCTGGTGCTATAAAAGTTGAATTATTAGATTTAAATGGAAATAAAATTGAGGGATTCGAACTGGAAAATTCAACTGAGATCATCGGTAATGAAATAGAAAAGGTAGTGACCTGGAATGGAAATCCGAATTTAAAAAAATTAAATAATAAAACGGTTACACTTCGATTCGTAATGAAAGATGCAGATCTGTACAGTATTAGATTTAAATAAACTACTCAAAAGAGAATAGATACAATATGAAAAACTTGCCAATTAAGAAAAGTCTTACAAAAAGTTCACGACGGGATTTTGTAAAACAAGGGAGTATTGCCGCTCTTGGTATTTCGCTTACCCCCAATACTGTTTTTGGATTTTCTTCAAGTACTAAAAAACTCAGAATTGGAATTGTCGGTGGTAGATTTGGAACACAATTTCAGTTTCATGAGCACCCTGATTGTATTGTTGAAGCAGTTAGTGATCTACGACCGGAACGACGTAAAAATTTAATGAACGTATATAATTGTACCAAATCATATGAGTCTTTGGAGTTATTGGTTAAAGATAAAAATGTAGATGCCGTTGGAGTGTTTACCGAAGGACCTAACCATGTAAAGCATGTGTTGGAATGTCTTAAACATGGTAAGCATGTTCTATGTGCTGTTCCTGCTATTTGGGGATCTATGGAAGAAGCAGATATTTTGTTTGAAGCTGTAAAAACATCAGGCTTAACCTATATGATGGCAGAAACAAGTTATTATCAACAAGCAACAATATCCGCCAGAAAATTTTATCAAGAGGGAAGATTTGGAAATCTTTATTACTGTGAATCAGAATATCAGCATCCCGGATTGGAGAGCATCTATTTTGAAAATGGTAAACGTACCTGGCGTTATGGTGTTGCTCCCATGCACTATCCAACACATTGTACAGCACATTTAATTAGTGTAACGGGAGAACGATTGCTCAAGGTAACCTGTAACGGGTGGGGAGACAATGACCCTATACTCAAGGATAACGCATATAACAATCCTTTTTGGAATGAGTCGGCAATGTTCACAACAGATGAAGGGAATTCCTTTCGGGTAAATGTGTGGTGGAAGGGTGCTCATTTAGGATGTGAAAGAGCCGATTGGATTGGGGACCAAATGAGTTTTTACTCCGCCAATCCTCTGGGACTTGGTCCTATAATAATTCATGGTACGGAGCAATTAGGAAAAGATGATGCCGGTTTTACCAGAAATAAAGGAAGAAAAGAGCATTACAAACAACCAAAATGGTGGGCAACAGATATGTTACCGAAACCTCTACGACACGATAGTGGTCATCATGGTTCGCATACTTTTATAACTCATGAATTTGTTACTGCTTGTAACGATAGCAGAAAACCGACGGTTGATATTTATGAAGCACTGGCTTATACTGTTCCTGGAATTATTGCCCATGAATCTGCCTTAAGAGGTGGAGAACAATTAACAATACCACAATTTGATTAAAAAAAATGAAAATTATTATTCTTGACGGATACACGTTAAACCCCGGAGATCTGAGCTGGGCAGGATTAGAAGCCTTAGGTGATCTAACTGTTTATGACAGAACTGAATATGATACTGAGATGATTATTGAAGCCATAGATGATGCAGAGATAATATTCACTAATAAAACACCACTTCCTAAAGAGGTATTGCAAAAGGTCCCCTCAGTAAAATATATTGGTGTAATGGCTACAGGATTTAATATAGTTGATGTGCATACAGCGAGGGAATTAGGTATGGTGGTAACCAATGTACCGGGTTACAGCACAACGGCAGTTGCACAAATGACCCTTGCCCTGCTCCTGGAAATGTGTCATCATGTAGGAGACCATAGTTTAGCAGTAAAAAAAGGAGAATGGACAAAAAGTAAAGATTTTTGTTTTTGGAATTTCCCTTTAATTGAATTGGAAGGGAAGACATTGGGAATCATAGGATTTGGGCGAATTGGTCGGGCAACTGCCAAATTAGCGCAGGCATTTGGAATGGATATTTTGACATCCGGTAGTCGCAAAAGACCTGAATTAGAAACCGATACTTGTAAATATACGACTCTTGATGAACTTTTAAAAGCATCAGATGTCATTAGCTTGCATTGTCCTTTGACAGAAAAAACAGAAGGAATTATCAACGAGAATAATATTTCAAAAATGAAAGATGGCGTTATGATCATCAATACAGCAAGAGGGCCCCTGGTTGTGGAAAAAGATCTAAAAGAAGCTTTGAATAGCGGCAAAGTTGCCGGCGCGGCAGTTGATGTGGTTTCGAATGAACCTATCGATAAAGAAAATGTATTATTAAAAGCTAAGAACTGCATTATTACACCACATATCGCCTGGGCTCCTAAAGAATCAAGAGTGAGATTAATGAATACAGCAGTTGTGAATTTAGAATTGTTCCTACAGGGGAATGCTGTGAATGTTGTGAATCCATAAATAAATTGTGATTGAGTGATGAATGACAAAACGATGGAATGACAGAACTAATGGACGATGGAACGATAGAACGATGGAACGACATCCTTTGCGCGCCTTGCATAAACCCTTGCGACCCTTGCGGTTAAGCAATCGCTAGAGGAAGTTATAAATTATCAATAGAACTCAATTAAACACAAATAAATATGGCTAAAAATCTTTTAGAAAAACTAAAAAACGGTGAGAATATATATGGAACATGTATTGTTTCTACTTCTCCAATTTGGTCGAAGGTAGTAAAAAATTCAGGACTGGACTTTGTATTTCTAGATACGGAACATATTCCCTTGTATCGAACAGAATTAACAGTGTTATGTCAGGTTTATTCTGCAATGGGAAATTCACCAATAGTAAGAATTCCAGGCCCCAACCCTATTACAGCCTG
>DAOUPU010000120.1 GCA_030625995.1 Flavobacteriaceae bacterium | reverse complement strand
AACTCCATAATAATAATGACATCCAATATGGGTTCATCTATCATTCAGGAAAACTTTGAGAATATGGACATGAAGGATCGAGAGGTAGTTACGGAAAACACGAAGATAGAAGTGATGGGTTTATTAAAGAAAACGATCCGTCCTGAATTTTTAAATCGTATTGATGAGATCATCATGTTCACACCGTTGAACCGAGATGAAGTGACTCAAATAGTTCGTTTGCAATTAAACTCACTAACAAAAATGTTGAAGGAAAAAAATATCAATTTTTCTACGACGGAAGACGCTGTCGAGAGTTTATCTAAAAAGGGATATAATCCTCAATATGGTGCAAGGCCAATAAAAAGAGTTATTCAAAGAGAAGTGCTCAACGAGTTGTCCAAGGAAATTTTAGCCGGCAAGGTTACCTCGGATGACAATATATTATTAGATGCATTTGATGATAAATTCGTTTTTAGGAATAAATAAATCTCACAATTTTAATTGTGAGAATTAAGTTCAGAACTGCTAAAATTATTTAGGTAATACTGAGGTTTTAGCAGTTTTTTTTGTATCTATTCCATAATATACATTTTTCTTCACATTTTTTACCAAGTCGTTAATTCTAATAACAAAATTTATAATGTCGTTTTATCTTGCTAAATTTGTTCTCCTTAAAGCATAAAATTTAATGAGCACACAACCTAAGTTAAAACGATTTAACCAAAATATTTTAACAAAATATCAAATTTACAATAGTATTTTCATCACTTTGCCCTTTGACAATATTAGAAATACGGGAGTATTATTACCACTATTTAACGACGTTTGTAAAAAAGGTTTTGAGAGCGGTAAATCGCCAACAGAAATAGTTGAATATTTTTTCAATAAATTTCAAGACAATCCCTCCGACAAGGAAAAATTCGATCTGTTATTTCAATTTATTCAGTATATCGAGAGACAGGTAGTATTATTTGACGCCGTGGAAGATGCAGGTTTTCCGATCATTCATAATATGGATGGAAAGGGAACTTTAAGGTTTACCAAGGAAGAGGCATTTGCTCAAAATAAAAAAGAATCGCTGCAACAATATCTGGAAGATTTCAAAGTACGTATCGTATTAACTGCTCATCCAACACAGTTTTATCCCGGATCTGTCCTGGGAATTATTACCGATTTAACCAATGCCATTGTTGAAAATGATCTGATCAATATTAAAAAATTATTGGCTCAATTAGGTATTACCCCATTTTTAAAAGAGGCGAAACCAACTCCCTTTGACGAGGCTGTAAATTTAATCTGGTATCTGGAAAATGTTTTCTACCATTCTGCTAGTCAGATATATAATTATATTTCCAGCAATATTTATGATAATACGATCATGGATAATGAAATTGTGAATTTAGGATTTTGGCCTGGTGGGGACAGAGATGGAAATCCTTTTGTAACTACAGAAATTACAATAAAAGTTGCCGAAAGATTACGTCAGGCAATAATTAGAAGTTATTACAGGGATATTAGAAAATTAAGACGGAAATTGACTTTTAAGAATGTCTCAAATATAATTCTTGATATCGAGAGCAAACTTTATCAAAGCTTTATCAATCCTGAAAACATTGTAATTTCTTTGGATTATTTCTTAAATAATCTTTTGGAAATAAGACGCCTTCTTGTCGAAAATTATCAAGCCTTGTATTTATCTGAGCTGAATGATCTGATCCATAAAGTAAAAATATTTGGTTTCTATTTTGCTACTCTGGATATCCGTCAGGACAGTAGAATTCATCATCAGGTTTTCTCTCAAATTGTGGAGCTCTCCCATAAGAATGATCTAAACCTATTTCCACACAACTATGAAGAATTATCTGAGACTCAAAAACTAGAGGTTTTAGCTGAAACTAAAGGTAAAATTAGGGTGGAGGATTTTACAGATGATCTTGTTATTAAAACACTGGGATCTATTAAGGCTGTAAGAACAATTCAAAAAAATAATGGGGAGATGGGAGCAAACAGGTACATCATTAGTAATAATCAAAGTGCGTTAAACGTAATGGAAGTTTATTCCATGTTAAAGCTAACGGCTTTCTCAAACGAACTACCTGTGGATATTGTACCTTTATTTGAGACTATTGATGATCTGGAGAACGCGAGTAGTATTATGAAGCAATTGTATGAGAATGATTCTTATATGAAACATCTGGACAGCAGAGCAAAGAAACAAACTGTAATGCTTGGTTTCTCTGACGGAACAAAAGATGGTGGTTACTTAATGGCGAATTGGTCAATTTATAAAGCAAAGGAAGAGCTCACACAAATATCCAGAAAATTTAATATAAAAGTCATCTTTTTCGACGGACGCGGTGGGCCTCCGGCCAGGGGTGGTGGTAAAACACATCAATTTTATGCATCTCTAGGGCCTACTATCGAAAATCAAGAGGTTCAATTGACTATTCAGGGACAGACAATAAGTTCAAATTTTGGGACTGTTGAATCCTCGCAGTACAACTTGGAGCAATTAATAAGTTCGGGAGTAGCCAATCAATTTTTCGACAGTGGTAAAAACCAAATGAATGTAGAACAGAAATTATTGATGAACGGTTTAGCAGAATTGAGTTATAATGCTTACAATGAATTTAAGAATCATCCTAAATTTTTATCATTTTTGGAGAATATGACTACTCTAAAATATTATTCAAAAACCAATATTGGTAGTCGTCCGTCCAAAAGAAATAGTTCCAAGGAACTGAACTTTAATGACCTGAGGGCAATACCATTTGTAGGCTCCTGGAGTCAGCTTAAACAAAATGTCCCCGGATTTTATGGAGTTGGTACTGCGCTTAAAAAATACGAAGACAGCGGTGAATTTGATAAAGTAATTTCTTTTTACAACAATTCTAAATTTTTCAGAAGCTTAATAGAAAATAGTATGATGGCAATGAAAAAATCATTTTTTGCCTTGACGAGATATATGGAAAAGGATCAGGAATATGGCGAATTTTGGTCTCTCATTCACAATGAATTTTTATTAAGTAAGCGACTTGTGCTTAAATTGGCAAATCAAACAGAACTGATGCAAAACTACCCTCAAGGAAAGGCATCAATTGAAGTTCGAGAAGAAATTGTTTTACCCTTACTTGCCATTCAACAATTTGCTTTGAAAAAAGTACAGGAGATAAAAGAACAAGAAAATCCAAACAAGAAACAATTAAAAACCTATGAAAAAATAATTACTAGATCCTTATTTGGTAATATAAATGCCAGTCGTAATTCGGCATAAGTGGGAATTTGTAGATTGTTTTTTATAAAGAAAAGAGTTTCAATTAATTAGAATTTTAAAAATAGAACAAATATTTATTCATATATAAAATAAATCCCTAAGTATAAGCGTTGTATAATTATAACATTGACAATTGCTAAAAAGGGGTTATGAAAAAGGTAAATATATTATTACTCAGCACATTATTTTTTCTATTGATTTATTCATGTACATCTTTTGAAGATGTAAAAGAAATTTCAGGAACTTTAATTTTTAATGAAATTGGGACTCATAGTTTCAGCATCAACGCCGAAAATATCGAAGCGACAATAACTGTGGTTGGTCCTAACCACGGTGAAGCATTTGTTTTTGAAAATGTGAAGCTTTCCCGTACCGCTAATTATACAGCAAAAATTGGAGTAAATAAAACTTCCAATATCAAAACGGAGTTATACAATAACCTTGTGGTTATGTATGCGGCCAAATCCGGCAAGAATTCACAAAACATTTCTGACGGTGGTTATGTAAAAATTGATTGGAAAGGCTTCGATTAAACAGGTATAATTCTCTTTCAAAAAGCTCCTTTAAAAACACATAAGCATCTTCTTCATATTATAATTTCTTCATAAAATCGGAAGGCAAGCATTATTATTATTTTACTATTTCATTAGTTAAATATATCAATTAATAGTTACTTTGTCAAATGCAAAAAAACATTAATATTCGAAATAAAAAAGCCAGATTCGAGTATGTATTTATTGATAAGTACATTGCGGGCATACAGCTTACGGGTACCGAAATAAAATCGATTCGGGAATCTAAAGCGCGTATCACAGAAAGCTTTTGTGAATTTAATGAAAAAGGTGAACTTTTTGTAATCAATATGTTCATTGAAGAATATAGCCATGGTGGATCTTACAATCACAAAAGTAAAAGTGAGCGCAAATTATTACTGACGAAACAAGAGTTGAAAAAATTGCAAAAGGATGTCCAAAATGTTGGATTAACAGTAATCCCATTAAAATTATTTATTACGGACAAAGGATGGGCAAAATTACAGATCGCCTTATGTAAAGGGAAAAAACTTTATGATAAAAGACAGATGATAAAGGATAGAGACAATAAAAAAGATTTAGCACGATTAAAGAAAAATTACTGATGCGACTAAAAGATTATTTTATATTTTTTCGAGTAAAGAACCTACTGATGATCATTCTCATCCAGGTACTTATTAAATATATTCTCTTTGATAAATTTAATTTAACCCTGACACTAGATAACTTTCACTTCTCTATACTGGTTTTATCTACGGTGCTAATTGCACTGGCCGGTTATATAATCAATGACCTGAATGATGTCAAAGGAGATATTATTAATAAACCTCAAAAGATTTTTGTTGGAAAATTAGTAACTAAACAAAGAGCAGACAACTTGTTTTTATCATTAAATTTTATTGGATTGCTCTTGGGTTATTACCTCTCTTATTCCATTGATAAAATTTCGTTCTTTGCAATATTTATTATTGCTTCCTTGCTATCTTACCTCTATTCTATCAAGCTAAAAAAAATGCTCTTAATAAAAAATTTAATAGTGGCATTTTTAGTTTTTCTAAGCATATTTATAGTGGGTCTTTATGATATTGTTCCTGCAACCAGTGCCTACAACAACCAAGGCCAACTTGATGTTTTTAATCTTGTATTAAAAATATCGGTTTTTGCATTTTTATTAACTTTCTTAAGAGAAATCGTTAAAGATATTGAGGATATAGAAGGTGATAAAAAGCTAGGTATAAAGTCTTTACCCATCGTCCTTTCTCTTAACAAAACAAAATTAATTATTTTTGTAATTGCACTTTTAACCTTATTTTCTATAGATTATTTTGCGTTCAACTTATATAAAATAAAAACTATCGCCAGTATTTATTTGTTAATTATAGTTTCCATACCTCTACTCTATTTCATGGTGAAACTTAAAAATGCAAAAACGAAACTTGAATTCAATAAATTGAGTAAGCTCCTAAAAATAATTATGCTCCTTGGTATTTTAACAATTTTGGTCTTATAGAAATGTTAGCTGAAAAATTAAAGAACAAACATCTTATTTTGGCTTCAGGTTCACCAAGAAGACAAAATTTTTTAAGAGACCTCGGACTGCAATTTGAGATTCGACTTAAAGAAGTCGTTGAAAATTATCCCTCTCATTTAAAAGGATATGAGATCACCGATTTTTTATCGAAATTAAAGGCTGAACCCTTTCTTTCAGAATTAAAAGATAACGATGTTTTAATTACTGCTGATACCATAGTCTGGCTGGAGGGTAAAGCAATTGGAAAACCAAGAAACAAGAGAGATGCTGTAAAAATGTTGAACAATCTTTCAGATAAAACACACGAGGTTATAAGTTCTTTTTGCCTAAGTACAAATAGTAGACAAATAGTTGTAAATGATATTACTAAGGTGCGCTTTGTAAAATTACTTCCTAAGGAAATTGACTATTATATCAATAATTTTAAACCATTTGACAAAGCAGGAAGTTATGGAATACAGGAGTGGATAGGTTATATTGGCATTAACAAAATTGAAGGTAGTTATTTTAACGTCATGGGCTTTCCAATACATAAATTTTATCAAGAAATGATGAAACTATAAAATGACTTTTTTTTGCTCAAAGAAATCCAAAAATCAGATGCTAACATCTATTAAATTCCTATTTTTGTGCCAATTAATAAATCAGTATTAATAAACTACCTCGACGCAAGCATACGAGGTATTAAATTGAGTTTGCAATGCAAACATCCTGAATTCCGCCCGCCTCTGGCGGACGGGGAATTAAACCAAGTCTTCTCGTCCGCCGTAGCGGAACGCGAAGGAGGATTAAACTATAAATAAAATGAGTTGGACATGCTAAATGTTTCACCTCCAAGGAATTTTAAATTAACAAACCTACCTGATGCAGGCAGGTAGTAAGGACCAATAAAAAGCGATAAATACAAACACATGAAGAAATACACTTTTACTGAAAAAAAAGATACTCGATCTGGATTTGGAGCGGGTTTAGCAGAGCTTGGCAGAACCAATGAAAATGTTGTAGCATTATGTGCTGACCTGATAGGTTCTCTTAAAATGCAAGATTTTATTGCTGAAAATCCTGAAAGGTTTTTTCAAGTTGGTATAGCTGAAGCAAATATGATGGGTATCGCTGCAGGGCTTACCATTGGTGGTAAAATTCCATTTACAGGAACCTTTGCAAATTTTTCTACAGGAAGAGTTTATGATCAAATTCGTCAGGCTATAGCCTATTCTGGTAAAAATGTAAAAATATGTGCTTCACATGCAGGCTTGACACTTGGTGAGGATGGAGCAACACATCAAATATTAGAAGATATTGGATTAATGAAGATGTTACCCGGAATGGTAGTTATAAATACATGTGATTATAACCAAACAAAGGCTGCAACTATTGCTATTGCGGATCATGAGGGCCCTGTTTATTTGAGATTCGGACGTCCATCCGTACCTATATTTACACCTGAAGATCAGAAGTTTGAAATTGGAAAGGCGATCAAATTAACCGAAGGAAAAGATGTTACAATTGTAGCTACAGGGCATTTGGTTTGGGAAGCTTTACAGGCATCTGAACAATTGGAAGCCAAAGGTATTAGTGCTGAGGTAATAAATATCCATACTATAAAACCATTGGATGAATCAGCAATTTTAAAATCTGTTTCTAAAACAAATTGCATCGTGACTGCCGAAGAACACAATATTTTTGGTGGTTTAGGCGAAAGTGTTGCAAGGACTTTAGTTCTTAACAATCCTGTTCCGCAAGAATTTGTTGCGGTAAATGACAGTTTTGGAGAATCTGCAACCCCTGCCCAACTAATGGAAAAGTATAAATTGAATGATAAGGCAATAGTAGCTGCTGTTGAAAGAGTGATGGATAGAAAATAATTTCTGGTTTTCAACTTGGTCTAACCTAATTTCTAAAATTGTGAAAAAAATTATTCTTACGTGTATTTTTCTAGGTACTTTGTTATCTACCCATGCCCAAATTTTTAATGTTGGTCTCAAAGGAGGAATAAATTATACTACCAATGGAGATTTAGTAGGTACCATAAGTGGTGTTAACTCTTTTGATGATACTTTTTTCAGTACTTCAAGTGG
>DAOUPU010000227.1 GCA_030625995.1 Flavobacteriaceae bacterium | reverse complement strand
AATACTGGCAACAAATTGACCCAAGCCGGTATGAGGAGCAATATCACCATAACCAACTGTGGTGAGGGTAACAATTGCCCAATAAACGCCACGTGGAATACTTGTAAACTCACCTAATTCTCCTTCAATTAAATACATTATTGTTCCAAGTATGATACATAATACTATCACTCCAAATAAGAACACTAAAATCTTGATTCGGCTTGCTTTCAATGCTTTACCCAATCTGTTAGCTTCACCTACATATCTAACCAGTTTTAAAATTCTAAAAACCCGCATCAACCTCAATGCTCTTAAGGCCACTAAAGCATGAGTGCCACCAAAAATCAAGGACAAATACTTAGGAATTGTAGATAATAGATCGATTATACCAAAAAAACTAAAAATATAATTAGAAGGTTTCTTTGTAGTAATTATTCGTGCAATATATTCAATTGTAAATGAAATGGTAATTACCCATTCCGCAATGTTAAAAAAAGCATGGTATTTAGCATCCAGAGTTTTAACACTTTCCAACATCACAAGGACGATACTGGCAATTATTACCCATAACAAAATAATGTCAAATACTTTTCCTTTATGGGTTTCAGTCCCATAAATAACTAGATACAATTTCTTACGCCAATTCCGAGATTTATTTTTCAATGGGATCTAGATTTTTTCTAAAGTTATTAAACTATTTTTAGTTTTAGTGCATTGATCCTAAAATTCTATACCGCCTAACTTTAAACGATCCAATCAAAATCTAATAAATTTCTCAATTTTATTATTAACAAGATACTTATTTATAATATTATCCTGATTTTGAAGTTGTTTTGGAGCTGAAACGATCTTTTGTAATACTTCCAAATTATTTACCTGGTAATCTAAATCGGTATAACCATATCCTTTGTACTCATTATTCTCAATTAGTATAACGGATTTCTCCGAAATATGTCTCCCTTTATCAATCAAAACCATATTGGCATTGCTGTATTCTTTCGACTCTGTCCCATTCGCTTCTACGGTGTTATATTTTGGATTATGAGCATGGAGATCTTCGTGGTATTTCAATTGGGTGATAAGTTCACTCCCTGTAAGGTCGAATGTAACAGAATTGATTTCCTTGAACATCGCTCTTGCTTTCTTTGATACCTGCAAAAAAACACTATTTACTTTTTTCTGAATATTGCTTCCTTTTCCAATAAATATTATATCACCGTTATACTTATGAAAGTAAAATACACCTGTATTAAGTGGTATTCCATCCAGCATGGAAAGAAATTTTTTTGATAGATCTCGATGATTCCCCCTTTTGATAGAATGCTTTACAATTTGTTTCTCCTTATCTTTAAGCAATAACAACTGTAATAACTTTAATGTAGCTATAGCATCTCCATTGGCTCTATGTCTATCACTCACTGGAATACCGAGTTTACGACATAATTTACCCAGACTATAAGATTCCAGATCAGGAATTAACTCTTTGCTCAATTCAATTGTACAAAGTGTTGGTACATCAAAATCGTATCCTAATCTCCTGAACTCTGTTTTTAAAATTCTATAATCAAAACTTGCATTATGGGCAACCAAAACACAATCTTTTGTAATTTCGACTATTCGTTTGGCAATTTCATGGAATTTTGGTGCATCTCGAACCATTTTATTATTGATCCCGGTAAGATTTACCACAAAAGGTTGAATTTCTTTCTCTGGATTCACCAAAGTTATAAAGGAATCAACAACATCAGCACCATCAAATTTATAAATGGCAATTTCAGTTATTCCTTCCTCATTGTATCTGCCTCCCGTGGTTTCTATATCAATAATTACGTACAAAAATGGTTTGTTAAATTTTTAATGAATAATCTTTTTTTCATCAATTTCAATTCTCTTTTCTCGGTTAGCTATCTCCCAAGCGGTGTAGAATATAAATTTGGTTCTTTTAGCAAGAAGCTCATAGTTGATTTTTTCGGGGGTATCTGTAGCCTTATGATAGTCTTCATGAGCTCCGTTAAAATAAAATATTATAGGAATATTATTTTTGGCAAAATTATAGTGATCGGATCTTTCATAATATCTATTAGGATCTTTTTCGTCGTTATATGTATAATCCAATTCTAATCCAAAGTAGTCCTTATTGATAGATTCAGACAATTTATGCAGTTCTTTACTTAATTTATCCGATCCTATCAAATATAGATAATCCGGTTTTTCTTTATGTTCTTCATCAACCCGACCAATCATATCTATATTCAAATCGACAACTGTTTCCGACAAAGGAAAAACAGGGTGAGCAATGTAATATTTAGACCCAAACAATCCATCTTCTTCTCCTGTCAGATTTAAAAATAAGATCGATCTCCTGGGACCATAACCTGATTTTTGAGCTTCTTTGAACGCTTGGGCTATCTCTAAAACAGCAGAAGTGCCAGATGCATTGTCATCAGCCCCATAATAGATCAAATCTCCTTTTTTTCCTAAATGATCATAATGCGCAGAAATTACGATAACCTCGTCAGGAAATTCGCTGCCTTCAATAAATGCCATTACATTTTCAGAGGAAGCCTTTGATTTTCCCCTAAAAAATTCCTTTGGTATTTCCTGTAAATAATTCTCATATCCCAAAGGGGAAGAAAGTTCCAGATGATCATAAAAGTCTGCGATATAATTTCCAGCTAATTTTTGCCCTTTTTCACCAGTCTGTCTTCCCTCTAATACAGCAGATGCCAAAATATACAACCTGGTTTCTAAGTCTGATTTTATAATTGTCGCGGCATATTTACTCTTAACGGCATCACTATTTAATTTACTTGTTTTTTTCGATGCACAAGAACTTATAACCAATCCAACCAACAAAAGTGTGATAATCTTTTTCATTTATTTTCTTTAAAGCTTACAAAAGTAATGAATAATTGAACTAATTCACTCAGTTCATCAAAAACTGATTGGTTTTACCATCAAAGTAGACAACATCAGAATCAAATAAATCGTTAATATTATTGTTTTTTATTAAAGTTTTTGGATCTCCATCAATTAACCCACCTTCTGTCATCAACCACATATGATCAGCCAACTGTAGTGCTAATTGTGCTTCATGCGTAGAAACAATGATTGTCTTATTCAATTGATGTGCCAAATTTTTCAATAACTTAAAAGTTACCATCTTATTTTGAATATCGAGATGTGCCGTAGGTTCGTCTAGAATAATAATTGGCGTGTTCTGGGCTAATGCTCTGCATATCATTACTCTCTGCAATTGACCGTCACTTAACTCGTCACATCTGGAATTCATTAGTTCTGTTAAATTCGTTTTTTCAATCGCTGTCATTACCTGTTCACGATCTTCATTGGTTAATGTCCCTAACCAGTTGGTATAAGGTTGTCTACCTAAAGCGATAAGTTCATAAACAGTTAGATTCCCGGTTGGAATTTTTTCCGTTAGAACCAAACCAATTTTTTTTGCAAGATCAATCGAGCTAAAACTTTCTAACTGACGATCGCTTAAATTAATCCGGCCTGATATTTTAGGCTGTACCCTTGCTATTGTCCTTAGAAGTGTTGATTTTCCTATGCCATTTTTACCTAAAATGCATACCAGATTACCCTGCTCGACTGACACATTAATACTACTTGCAACTATGGTTTTTTTCTTTTTAGTTTTATAGCCTATACTCAGATCTAACAACTCTAATATGTTGGATTGATTTGTCATAGATTAGATATTGATTTTCTTTTTTCTCAGCAACAACCAAATTACAACAGGAGCACCAAAAATAGAAGTTATTGCATTAATT
>DAOUPU010000218.1 GCA_030625995.1 Flavobacteriaceae bacterium | reverse complement strand
ACCATTACTCCCTCTACCGCCAACTATTCCTATTCCTAATGGAACTCTTTGAGCAATTCTCTTTAATTGGTGTGGCAGTAATGGAGCATCCGTGGCTACAATTACAATAATTGATCCGTCTCCTTCTTTTCTTCTTGAGCTTGGAGGCGCCTTGTATACATAGTTTAACGTATCTCTTAATTCTCGCCCCACAGGTACACCTGCAATAGTTAGATTTCTTTTAGCCCCAAAATTAGACTGAACCAGTACTCCTATAGTATATTTTTCATCCTCTATATTAATTACTCTTGATGCTGTTCCGGTACCTCCTTTAAAACCTAAGCACATCATTCCAGTACCTCCTCCCACATTTCCTTCTTCTATTTTCCCATTCGATGCATTATTTATAGCTTCTGTAACATTTTCTTCCTTTACGTGAAAACCGTAGATATCATTTAGAAATCCATCATAAGTTTCTGCTACAACAGGATATGTATACCACCAATCTTCACCTTTATACCAATCTGTATCAACATACCATTTTAAAACGGCATCCCGAACAATACCAACACTGTTTGTATTTGTTATCATAATTGGAGTTTCCAAAAAACCTGATTCTGTTACCCAGGTTGTTCCTGTCATTTCTCCATTGCCATTCAGACTGTACCAATTTGCATAAACGGGACTAAACTTTTTAGCCTTACCTCTTGGGAAAATCGCAGTAACACCAGTTCTGACCGGACCTTTTCCAACAATATTTTCCCCCTTTCCAGCAATGATAGTACTATAACCTACTTCAACACCTTTAACATCTGTTATCGCATTAAATTCACCGGTTTTGCCTATAAACGGAACTCCTAGATCTCTTGCTCTTGGTTTTTGCCCATAAATAAAAGAACTAAAAAGTAGAATAATTGAAATCGCAAATATTTTTTTCATATCGATTTATTTTAATGTGGTTCAACTTGTTATATCCGCATTATTATGAATAAAAATCAACCAAATTACAGGGTTAATATTTGTTATACCTGCTTATCTAAAATTAAAAATATCATTTGCTGATTACTTGAACAAGAAGTGTAGGACGAACGAATACATTTACTGTCCCAAGGGGCTAATCTACTTATCGAAAGATCTCATCCAAGTCAGGCCTGTCAGGTTTTAAACCTTAAATAATTGTTATTCTTTATGACTCAAATCTAATTCAGAATTCAATCCAACTTCTTTGATTTCATTTTATAATAACCTACCTTTAAGGAACCTTTTATATTCATGATTATGAATAGGTTAATTCTCATTTTGTTATTAATTCTTGCACTCGGTTTTCAAGAGAGAACAGATACTAAAGAAGCAAGAGAAAAAATGGTGCGTAGCCAGATCAAAGCACGAGGTATAACAAATGGTTTTACCCTGGAAGCCATGAGAAATGTTCCCAGACATTTATTTGTTCCGGAAGATCTTATTTCCAGCGCGTATTTCGATTCCCCTTTGCCAATTGGCCACGGACAAACCATTTCCCAGCCCTATATCGTGGCTTTTATGACGGAAACCATCCAACCGAAGAAGGATTTTAAAGTATTGGAAATAGGAACCGGGTCGGGATATCAGGCTGCAATACTGGCCCATATCGTCGATTCGGTATATACTATTGAAATTGTTGAAGCCTTATATGTTCAGGCAAAAAAGAGGCTAAGGGACCTAAATTATGATAATACATTAGTAAAATATGCCGATGGCTACCACGGTTGGGAAGAGAAAGGTCCCTTCGATGCCATTGTGGTAACCGCCGCAGCAGAATTTGTTCCTCCCCCACTTATAGAGCAATTAAAAGATGGTGGAAAAATGATCATACCAATAGGAACACCTTTTACAACACAACAGCTTCTACTTATTGAGAAAAAAGGAGCTAAAATAAAAACAAAGAATCTCATGTTTGTTCGGTTCGTTCCATTTACCAGAGCAAAAGATCAATAAACAATGTCTGACAAAAACTCCGATTTCAGCGTTGGGCATGTGCTGAAAACAGTCATTAGCTATGGCTGACTACTTGTCCCGGATATTATCGGGATTCATCACTGTGTCCACCTCAACTTCGTTGATTTCTGACAGACACTCGCTAGAAAATAGAGTTTTCTTGCTGGAACTAAAAAGTTAAACCTCATATTCAGGAAAAATGTTTGCAAAACACAAAAGCAATTTTTTTCAATACAGACTGATCCTTGCAGTATCCATTCTATCTGCTGCCATTGTTACTTATGAAATTCAATTGATGCACTTTTTTACCATAGTCCAGTGGCATCATTTTGCATATATGATAATATCTATAGCCCTATTGGGATTTGGTGCCAGTGGTACGGTAATATCCATTTTTAGAAAGTGGATGCTTCAAAGAAAAGATTTTTTACTTCCTTTTTTAATGATTACGAGTGGTCTACTGATGAGCATAACCATCAGAGCCTCCCGTAATGATTTTTTTCTTTTTGATTCCTATACACTTTTTGTAGATCGTTCACAATTTTCAAGACTCCTGGGAACCTATTTTCTATTCTTTTTACCTTTTTTTTCCGGTGCCTTGGCCATCGGTTTGATCTTTGTGAAAAAAGTATCGAATATAGGTACATTTTATTTTTCTGATCTTTTAGGTTCAGGAATGGGAGGTGGCCTCGCTATCTTTCTATTATGGTATTTTTCACCTCAGGAAATATCGTCGGTCATTGCGATCCTACCCATTATGGCCGGAGCCCTTGTCATTACAAAAAAGACACGTTTATTCCTGATTTCGTATGGACTAATAAGTTTAACTGTTTTAATAATATTTTTCAATAGCCCCTTTGATTTAACCACCTCTCAGTTTAAAGCTATAAGCTATGCCTTAAATCTTCCGGACGCAAAAATTGATCATGAAATTAGTAGTCCCTATGGTCTGGTTCAAGTAGTGTCTTCACCAGTGCAGCGTTATGCCCCCGGTTTGAGCTTGACCTATGACAAGTCCATCCCCCCCAGCCCTGTCATTTTTAATAATGGAGATTGGTATGCCTCCATTTCTCCATGGTCAAAAAAGGATACGTCTCATATTCTGAATTACACTACCATGGCGCTTCCTTATGCCCTTCTCGATCCAAAAAGTGTGCTGTTGTTTAATGCAGGTGGAGGACTAGAAATTTCACATGCCTTGATTAACGGGGCAGAAAAAATAACGGCCACTGAGCCAAACGCAACTGTACTCTCCTTATTAAGAAATGAATATAGCTATTTAACCGACTCTCTATTTTACAATCCTAAAATAGAAATTCATGCGCAGGCCTCCAGAACGTTCTTAAATCAAACCGGGGAGAAATACGATCTCATACAAGTTCCATTGTTAGGTTCTTTTGGTGGTAGTGTTGGACTCAATGCCCTACAAGAACAATATTTACTAACCCAGGAAGCTTTTATTGAAATGTGGAAAAAGCTAAGTCCCAATGGAATGATCGCTTTTTCCTCCTGGATCGATATTCCACCGAAAATTTCATTAAAAACAGCTGCTACTCTGGCCGAAAGTTTAGAGATCTTAGCAATAGAAAATATACTTGATCATGTAGTTATCATAAGAAGTTGGGGGACACTTACTTATGTCATCAAGAAGTTGCCTTTGAACAGTAAGGACATCAACAAGGTAAAATTCTTTTGTGAGCAATATAATTTTGATCCGGTTCTATTACCGGGAATAACGGCTCAGGAAAGAGTGCAATTCAACAGTATGGAGGATGATGATTTTTTTAATAATCTGGAAGGGATGTTTAACTCTCAAAGAGGAAAAATAATTCAACACTATGATTTTAATATCCAATCTACAACAGATAATAAACCATATTTTTTTCAATTTTTGCGATGGAAAAAGTACCCTGCTCTGGTCAGTACTATGGGTGAAAAATCAATGGTTTTTCTTGAACTTGGTTATTTGATCGTCTTAGTAACTTTTATCCAGGTAATTATTCTGGCACTTCTATTTATTATCCTGCCTCTTTTTCGGATAGGATTGAAGGGAGGTAATAAGGCTTGGATAGTAGTCTATTTTTCGGCTTTGGGTTTTGGTTATATGTTTCTGGAAATTGTTTTTATTAAATATTTTGTGCTTTATCTCGCCCAGCCAAT
>DAOUPU010000006.1 GCA_030625995.1 Flavobacteriaceae bacterium | reverse complement strand
CCCATTATTGAAGTTTTCCTTTGTCATAAATCGCTTGTGTTAAATATTCTTGTTCGTTTCGATGACGTCCTTTTAAATCATATAAATCAGATTTTAAGGTTGTTAATTTTTTCCACATTCGTTCCGGAAGGTTTGAAGGCAAATCCATTTCGGGAATTGGAAAGCATTGAACTTCATCAATAATTCCAGCTTCATCATCGGTAAAACAAACCATTTTAAATTCATACGATAAATTTCTATTTACCATTGAATAAAGTCTGTTTACGTATTCAGAGCCGTACAACGTACCCCATTTCATGCAAAAGATATATTTATCGATCATTCAGTATAAGAACTTTTAATTTAAAAAAAGTTCAAAACAAAGGTAGTAATACATAACTATTTTCTTTAGCCATTAATAATTTTTTCCTGATGGGCAATGGATTCTTGGTGAATAGCCTTAAATATTTTTTCTATGAAAATTTTTGATAAGCCCTGTTCTTCTCCTTTATCAACCATTTTAGCCAAAATTTCCTGCCAACGCGTATTTTGCAAAACGGCAACATTATTTTCTTTTTTCGCTTTACCGATATTTTCAACAATTTGCATTCTTTCAGACAAGGTTTCAAGAAGTTGATCATCTTTGGCATTGATTTCTTTACGAAAAGCATTTAGCTTAGAAATGGATTCTTCTTGTACAAATCTATCCTTTCTAACCTTCAATACCTCCATAATTTCGACTAGTCTGTCAGGCTTTATTTGTTGTTTAGCATCGCTCCAGGCCTCATCAGGATTGCAGTGGGTCTCAATCATCAAACCATTGAATTTTAGGTCAAGAGCAGTTTGAGATACATCAAATATTCCTTTCCTGTTCCCGCAAATATGAGAAGGGTCGTTAATAATAGGTAATGTAGGGAACCTGTTTTTTAGGTCAATAGGTATTTGCCAGCTAGGAATATTTCTGTATTTGGATTTTCTGAACGAAGAAAACCCACGGTGAATGGCTCCTAGATTTTTTACATTCATTTTATACAATCGTTCAATCGCACCTATCCACAATTCCAAGTCAGGATTAATAGGATTTTTTACGAGAACTATTTTGTCGGTTCCCTGTATGGCCTCAGCAATTTCCTGTACAGCAAAAGGATTAACGGTAGTACGTGCTCCAAGCCATAAGATATCAACATCAAATTCTAAAGCTATTTTTGCATGTTGTGCGTTCGCTATTTCTACTGCCGTGAGTAGACCTGTTTCCTTCTTGACTCTTTGTAGCCAGGGCAGTGCTTTAGCTCCTTTACCTTCAAAAGTGCCCGGACGAGTTCTTGGTTTCCAAATACCAGCTCGAAAAATTGTAGCATCTGTATTTTTTAATTCATGAGCCACCTCCATGACCTGTTCTTCCGTTTCTGCGCTACAAGGTCCCGCTATAACCAGCGGATGAGACAATTTCATATTATCTAACCAGGTTGAAAAATTTGTTGATTCCATTTTTATTGATTTTTAATACCAGCCAAAACACTTTTAATTTTATTTGTATTTTGCATTATTTCATAAAGATCTTCAGCTGATTCTTCTATTAGTATTTCTTTAAATTGATTTAAATTTTTAATGTACTCGTTTAATGATTTAAGGATGCCCTCCTTATTTTGTAAAAAAATTGGTGTCCATGTTTCAGGATTACTCTTTGCTAATCTGACTGTTGAGGCAAATCCGCTTCCCGCCATATCAAAAATGCTTTCTTCATCTTTTTCAATTTCTAAAACTGTTTTTCCTAGCATGAAGGAACTTATATGAGAAAGATGAGAAACATATGCTATATGCTTATCGTGCAGCGAGGCCGAATCCATGAAAACATTACGCATCTTTATATTTTCAAATAAATCAACCACACGAGCAATCATGTTTTTACTGCTCAAATTTTGTTCACATATAATATTTACTTTATTTGTAAATAAGTTGTAAATAGCTGCATCCGGGCCGGAGAATTCTGTTCCCGCTATTGGGTGTACAGCAACAAAATTTTTTCTTTTGGGATGATTCTTAACAGCCTCACAAACAACATCTTTTGTGGAGCCTACATCAAAAACCAAAGTTTCTTCATCAATCAAATCCAAAACTTGTATAGTCAGATCTGGTATATAATTTACTGGCACTGCAATAATCACTGTATCAACCTCTTTGACTATATCTAAAGTAGCTTTTTTAAAAATAATACCCATGTCGAGAGCTTTCTGCAGATGTTCAGGATTCTTATCAATACCATAAATAGTGGCCCATGTACTTTTTTTCAATTCTAAGGCTAAAGATCCACCTATAAGTCCCAGTCCGATTACCGCAATTTTTTTCATGACGATCAGTTTTTTGAAATTCTTGTTAAAACCTCTTGTATTTTAATTTCATCTATACATAATGAAAAACGAATATATCCTTCTCCTTTATTTCCAAAAATTGTTCCGGGTGTAACAAACACATTGTGTTCATACAACAATTCATCCGTTATTTTATTCGCAGTTAACCCATCAGGAATTCTTGCCCAAACAAATAAACCGGTACTTTTTACATCATAAGTACAGTTTAGCTTATCACATATCTCCCAAACAACTTTTCGTCTTTTACGATAGATTTCATTATTAGATTCGACCCAATCATCTGGTAAGTTCAAAGCTGCTACAGCTCCTTGTTGTATACCATAATACATGCCGGAATCCATATTGCTTTTTACTTTTAAGATGTTGTTTATATATTCAGCATTTCCTAAAACCATTCCAACTCTCCAACCAGACATATTAAAAGTTTTGCTTAATGAATTTAATTCAATTGCAACGTCTTTAGCTCCTTCATAAGCCAATATACTTTTAGGATTATTGTTTAAGATAAAGCTATATGGGTTGTCATTTACTATTAATATATTATGTTTTTTCCCAAATGCGATTAATTTTTTAAATAAGTCATCAGATGGTGCCGCACCCGTTGGCATGTGCGGATAGTTTACCCACATCAATTTTACTTTTAACAAATCTGAGTTCTCCAATGCCCTGAAATCAGGCTGCCAGTTATTTTCAGAATCAAGATCATAAAAAACAGGGCTGGCTTGGACTAATTTGGTAACAGAAGCATAAGTTGGATAACCGGGATTCGGAATTAGCACTTCATCACCTTCATTTAGATAGGCCATAGAAATATGTAAAATTCCTTCCTTTGAGCCCATCAATGGTAATATTTCATTTACCGGATTTAGGGCGACATTATAATTTCTATTGTAAAAACGAGCAATTGATTGACGTAATTCAGGAATCCCTTGATAATTCTGATATCCATGAACATTAGCATTTTTCAGTGCCTCCACAACCTCTTGTGGTGGATCTAAATCAGGACTGCCAATTCCTAAATTGATTATAGGTTTTCCCTGATCAATGAGAGATCTAACTTCTCTTAATTTTATAGAGAAATAATATTCCTTCACATCTTTCAGTCTGTTAGCAATTTCTATCATCTCTCTATCTTATTTTGTTTGTACTCTCCTAAAATTTTTAGGTGTGTTACTTTTTTGTTTATTAAATGCAGCGCATTTTCGTATAGCTTATTATCTTCATATATTAGATCAATAAAAAATGCATATTTCCAGGGTTCATCAATTTTTGGTAAAGATTGGATCTTCGTGAGACCTATCTCGTGTTTTGCAAAAATATCCAATACTTCTGCTAAACTCCCTGTTTCATGTCTGGTAATAAACTTGATAGAAGATTTGTTTTTTTCTACTGCTTTTTTGCCTAAAATAGTATTGCGATCTGATTTCTTTTTAAGAATAAAAAATCGTGTTGAATTGTGCTTAATAGTTTGTATATCGTCAGCTAACACATTTAAATCAAACATCTTTGCCGCTTCTTTGCTCGCAATTGCCGCGACTCCGGTAATCTTGTTCTCTTGAATTCTTTTTGCAACCTCTGCAGTATCTCTCTCTTCAATCAATTTAATATTTGGATAATTTCTAAAGAATTTGCGACATTGCAATATTGCCATTGGATGAGACCAAACTTCTTTGATGTCTTCAAACTTTTGACCTCTCAAAGACATCAAATGGTGATGAATATTAAGATATACCTCACCTTCAATGGTTAAATTATACTCATCTAACAATGAATAATTTGGTAAAATGGCACCCGCGATAGAATTTTCTATAGCCATTACAGCACTATCCGCCTTATCATTATTGAGTAAAACTGGAATTTCAGTGAATGACATGCATTCAACCAATTGGATTTCATTTCCAAAAAATTGCCTCGCCACGATATCGTGAAAAGATCCTTTAATTCCCTGTATTGCAACTTTCATTTCGTTTTAGAGTAAAAAAAAAGTCTCGTTTTACCGAGACTTTCAATGTTATATTTTATTATAATTACACATATACAGTCTCTCTTTTATTTATATAAAAAAAGTAAAAGAAGAAATAGTTAAATATGTATAATGAATTTCTCATTGATTTTGAATATGTCGGCAAATCTATGAATAAAATTTTCATTCACAAGTTTTTTCATGAAATAGTTAGCAAATTTTCAGAGTTTATTCATTTTACTGATGAATAGTTGATAATATACACTGAATCTTTGATATTTTGTTTTGCAGGTTCTCAATTATATCATCCAAAGTTTTGTTTCTTTGTACATCAATTAAAATGATTCTATGTCTATTGAAGTTAAAGATGTATTAAAGGTGTACGGAAAACAAAAGGCCTTAAATAAAGTTAATTTTGCAATACAATCTGGTGAGATTGTAGGTTTTTTAGGTCCGAATGGTGCCGGTAAATCTACCATGATGAAAATTTTAACGACCTATATATCACAAAACGAAGGTACCGTAAAAGTTAACGGGTATGATACGTTGACGAATCCATTAGAAGTTAAAACTTCCATTGGCTATTTGCCGGAACATAATCCTTTATATCTGGATTTGTTTGTAAAAGAGTATTTAAACTTTCATGCTAGCATTCATAAAGTTTCCGAGGAAAGAATTTCTGAGGTTGTTGATATGGTGGGATTAACGCCGGAAAAAGGAAAAAAGATAAATCAACTTTCCAAGGGGTACAGACAAAGAGTTGGTCTTGCAGCAGCGCTCCTTCATGATCCGGAGGTTTTAATTTTGGATGAACCTACCACGGGTTTGGATCCAAATCAATTGATGGAAATTAGAGGGCTCATTCAAGAAATCGGCAAGACCAAAACAGTACTTTTATCTACACATATTATGCAGGAGGTGGAGGCCATGTGCGACAGGGTGATCATAATTAATAAGGGTGAAATAGTTGCAGATAAAACATTAGAAGAATTGTTGGAGAATCAAGAACAAATAATAGAAGTTGAGTTTGATTTACGAATTGAAAAGCAATTAATTAATCAAATAGTTCATATCAAAAAAGCAGATAATATTTTTGATAATACCTGGCATCTTGTATTTGAAACAAAAGAAGATATGCGATCAAAAATATTTGATTTTGCTAAAGAAAATGGGTTAAAGACACTTCAAGTACAGATCAAGAGCAATAATTTAGAAAGTTTATTTCAGAGCTTGACGAACTAAATTATGTTTAAAAAGGGTTTACAAATATTTATCTTAGTTATACTTGCTCAGTCTATTCATTCACAGGAAAAAGACAAGGATTTTTATATAACCAAAGGGAAAGGAATTGAATTCCATTTTTTTGATGACAACTATCTTTTACAGGTGGATTTCAGAGGACAATTCAGAGCTTCCTATCCTTATGACAATTTTCCGGTGGTAAGCGAAGACTTTACTGATGAAGAAACAACACTTGGTATTAGCAGAGCGAGAGTTAAAATAGGAGGCCATATATACAGATCGTATTATACATTTTATTTTGAAGAAGATCTTAAAGGGGGAAATTTGCTTGATTTTCGAGTGCAAATTGAGAAACTGGAATTTTTAAAATTGAGAGTAGGACAATGGAAGGCCAGGTATTCAAGAGAAAGGGTCATTTCCTCCGGAAAACAAGAGGGATTGGAAAGATCAATAATTAATAGAATATTCACTATTGATAGGCAACAAGGAATTTCAATATATGGGAACCCGGATGGTGGTGGTTTAGGCAATTTTAATTATTGGTTATCTGCGTTTATGGGAACGGGGAGAGGTGGAGGACCAAATGATGATAATAATTTGATGTACATGTTAAGACTTCAATGGAACCCTAATGGTGAAGTTTTAGCATTTTCAGGCTCGGATTTGAAGTTTCACAAAAAATTTGTCTCTTCGATAGCAATTGCCGGAGTAACCAATACAAGTCCTTACACTGCTTTTTCAACAAGAGGAGGTGAACAATTGTATGGATATGAACCTGGGGTAGCCGGACAATATAAAGTAGATCAATTACTTTTTGAAACCGCTTTTAAATATAAAGGAATTTCATGGCAACAAGAATTCCATTATAAAAATATTGATGATAAAGTAAATCTTCAAGAGACTGCTTTAATAGGTAATTATTTTCAAATAGGGTACTTTTTTCATGGTCTTTTTCCAAAATTCCCAGCTCCCTTTGAGATTTTCGCGCGTCAAGCTTTTTATGATGCAAATATTGACATATCAGGTAACAATAACTATGAATTTACTGTTGGCTGCAATTGGTTTTTTAAAGGACATAAGAATAAATTGACTTTTGATTATTCCTATCTGGAATACAACGAATTTACACCAACTTTTGTTTCTGGTAATAGGGTTAGATTACAATGGGATATTTCTATATTTTAATGTTTATTATGTTAAAACGTATCTTAGCCAAAAATTTTAAGAATAAATGATACTTGATCAAATTCCAAAAATTAGGCATATTTCAAGCAATAACTTTTTTTTGTTAGCCGGGCCCTGTGCCATAGAGGGTAAAGAAATGGCAATGCAAATTGCCGAAAGAATAGTTGAGGTTACTGAGAAGTTACAAATTCCATTTATCTTTAAAGGAAGTTTTAAAAAGGCAAACCGATCCAGAATTGATAGTTTTACTGGAATTGGAGATGAAAAAGCACTTCAGATATTAAAGGAGGTAGGGGATCACTTTAATATTCCAACGGTAACGGATGTTCATGAGGTAGGAGACACATTATTGGCTTCAAAGTATGTGGATGTGTTGCAAATACCTGCATTTTTAGTTCGCCAAACGGATTTAGTTGTAGCTGCTGCAAAAACCGGGAAAGTCATAAACCTAAAAAAAGGACAATTTATGAGCCCTGAAGCAATGCATCACGCGGTGAAAAAAGTAATGGATAGTGGAAATAATCAAGTGATGATAACCGATAGGGGTACTATGTTTGGCTATCAAGATATGCTTGTCGATTTTAGAGGAATTCCAATAATGCAACAATACGCACCAACGATATTAGATATTACGCACTCATTACAACAACCAAATCAGGCAAGTGGTATTACAGGAGGCAGACCCGAATTGATAGAAACTATTGCAAAGGCCGGGATAGCGGTTGGTGTTGACGGGCTATTTTTAGAAACACATTTTGATCCAAGCATCGCAAAATCAGATGGTGCAAATATGCTTAATTTAACCTATCTGGAAGATCTATTAACCAAGTTAGTTGCTATACGCAAAACGATTAACCAATTTTAGTTGCGCATAAATTCACTTAACAGGATTGCGGTTGCCGTGGCAACATTTAAACTCTCCGTTCTTTTTATCTCGCCAAAATGAGGTATCGTAACTTTCAATGTGATAAGCTTTTGTATTTCTTTTGATATTCCATTGGACTCATTACCTAAAACTAATACTGCTTCTTTGTTTAGTATTTTTTGATAAACATTTTCACCTTTTAGCAGGGCACCATATATTGGTCTCGTGTCTTCTCTTAAAAAAGACTCGAGATCCCTATAAATAATGGAAACCCGGGATAGGGATCCCATACTTGCCTGCACAACCTTCGGATTATAACATTCTACCGTATTAGGAGAACAAACTAGTTGTTCTATACCAAACCAATCACAAAGACGAATGATTGTGCCTAAATTTCCCGGATCGTTAACACCATCCAAAACCAAACTAAGACCTCTGGTTTTTAGACTATCCGTATTTGGAATTTTGAAAACACCTAAAATTTGATTGGGGGTCGAAAATTCGCTGATGCTTTTTAATTCTTTATCGGAAATTATCAGGAGATCATCTCTGGACAATTTATTTGAATAATCACTGGTACAAAGAATTAAGTGAGGTTTAAAATTTGATTGTAATAACTCTTCAACAACCTTAATTCCTTCAGCCAAAAACAATTGATATTCTAATCTATATTTTTTTTTCTTTAGACTGTTTATTAATTTAAATTGCTTTTTGCTTAACATATAAATAATGTTACTTTTGGTAATGATATAAAAAACTTCTTAATTGCAGAATTCTTTCACAAAAATACAATTCTCCGCGTTAATCCTAACGTTTTTTATTTCTTGTAATTCAGTTAAATATGTCCCCGAAAATGAAAATTTATTAAAAAAGAACACGATTACCGTTAATGGCAAAACTAAGTCAAGATCGAAACTAGATAGTTATTTATTACAAAAACCAAACAAAGCCACATTTGGTGTACCCATATCATTATATCTATATAATATGGGGGACATTGAGTTTGAAGAGACGTTTGACGAGTGGAGAGAAAATCACCCTAAAAAGAGCCAATCCTTTGACAATGTCTTTTCAAAAAAACAAAATTTTGTTATCTATAAAACTAATAAGGGCATAAACAATTGGATACTTAAAAAATTTCAGGCTCCTGTAATATTTGATGATACCAAGAATAAAAAATCAGTAACGTCTTTAAAAAACTATTATATCTCACAGGGTTATTTTGAGGCTACCGTTACCGACAGTGTAAGTCAGCTTAAGGAGAAACAACTTGGAGTAGATTATGAAATTACTACAAACAATCAGTATTATATTGATTCTATCACTACGGAAATAGAATCCCTAGTCTTAGATTCTCTATATCGTGCTAACATTGAAAAATCGAAAATAAAAAAGGGCAACCCATTTATTTTTAATGATTTCGAACAAGAAGAAGGGCGCTTAATTTCGTTGTACAGGAACTCAGGAATTTATCATTTTGAGGGGAATATAGGATTTTATACTGATTCTATAAAACATGACTATTATAAAGATGTTGTATTAAAAATACCTGACAGGATTATCAGTGTTGAAGATAGCGTATTTAAGGTTCCATACAAAATCCAAAAAGTTAGAGAAGTCAACGTATATACCGATGAAAGTGCGAAAAATAGAGAATTAAAACCTACTGATTCTGTTCATTATGAAGGGTATAATTTTTATAGTCATGGCAAATTAAAATACAAGCCGAAACACCTTGTAAACTCTCTATTTATTACTCCGAATGAATATTTCAAAGAAGCCGAAAGAAATTTAACAAGAAATCATTTAAGAAAACTTAAATCTTTTTCTCCCTCCATTAATATAAAGTATAGAGAAAATGAAGATGAATCTTTAACAGCAGACGTATATTTAAATCCGCTTAAAAAAATAGCACTTAGTTTTGATTTGGATGCTACAACATCTAATATCAAACCCTTTGGTATTTTAGGTAAATTTTCGGTTTTAGGACGAAATATGTTCAAAGGTTCGGAAATATTAGAACTTTCCTTCCAGGGCTCTTTTTTAAATGTTGCCACCGATGCTTCGAATAACTCCAACTTTTTTAACGCCTTTGAAGTATTAACGATAGCTTCTTTAACTTTCCCTAGAATAATATTTCCAATCAGGACCAACTCAATAATTCCAAAATACATGGCTCCAAGCACAAGAATAGATGCTAGTGTTAGCTTTCAAAAAAATATTGGTTTAGATAGACAAAATATCACTTCAGGTATGGTCTATACATGGAAGAGTTCCAAGAAAATTGGCCATCGGATAGACCTTATTAATCTTCAATATATAAAAAATAAAAATATTGATAATTACTTTTTTATATACGACTCGGAATACCAAAAATTAGATCGCGTATCCTTAAACCTTTTTGATACTTCTCTATCACAGGAAAATGATATTATTCTGGAATTTATGGATTTTGTATTGGACCCTGATAACGGTTATGACGAAACAAACCCTGTTGACTATGATGTTACCTCTGATGTGGATGAACGAAGGGATATTCTTATTGAAGATGTAATGGTGCCGGTCTTTTCGTATAATTTCGTTTATAATTCAAGACAGGGATTAAATGATTTCGACTATTCCTATTTTATGGCGAGAATAGTTTCCGCAGGAAATTTGTCGACCTTATTGGCTCCAAACACTAATGAACTTGGTCAAAAATTAATGTTCGGTTTGCCAATTGCACAATATTTAAAACTGGAACTAGAGTATAAAAAATACTGGGAACTCTATCAAAACAATCAATTGGTCTTTAGAACTTTCATCGGTGCCGCGATGCCCTATGGTAACTCGGATAATATCCCATTTAGTAGAAGCTACAGTGCAGGTGGAAGCAATGAAATTAGAGCTTGGCGAACTTTTGAGTTAGGACCCGGCGGTGAGAAAACCAATTTGGAATATAGTGTCTCCACTTTTAAATTGGTTATGAACTTGGAGTATAGGCTTAAATTAACAGAAAAATATATGGCGCCTTATTTGTTGATGCCGGAAATATATGGGATATAACAGATTCTAATTTAGTCAAGGAGAAGGGTAAACTAAACGATCTGAGCTCATTTAAATATACCGCTGTTGGTTCGGGATTTGGATTGAGATATGATTTTGGTTTTTTGGTTTTCCGATTTGATATTGGTTTTAAAACCTTTGAACCCTATTTGGGTAGAGAAGGAGAGTGGTTTGTCAATTATAATTTTGGTAAAGCTGTGTACAATATTGGTATCAATTATCCATTCTAATTCGTATAATTTTGTACTTTTGTTAATCAAAATAATTTCAATTAAAATTAAATAAAAATGTCACAAAAAATTAAATCAGGAGTAGCTACAGGAGATGAAGTACAAGAAATTTTTAAATTAGCTAAGGAGAAAAATTTTGCCTTGCCTGCGGTAAATGTAACAGGTTCTGATACAATAAATGCAGTTCTGGAAACGGCTAAAGAGTTAAATGCTCCGGTAATTATTCAATTTTCAAATGGGGGAGGACATTTCAACGCTGGAAAAGGATTGTCAAACGAGGGTCAAAAAGCGGCAATTGCAGGTTGTATAGCCGGAGCCAAACACATTCATTTGTTGGCAGATGCCTATGATATTCCTGTGATCTTACATACAGATCATTGTGCCAAAAAATTATTACCATGGATAGATGGTCTTTTAGATGCAGGAGAAAAACATTTCGCTGAAAACGGGAAGCCTTTATATAGTTCTCATATGATTGATTTATCAGAAGAACCAATTGAAGAAAATATTGAAATTTGCAAAGGTTATCTGGCTCGAATGAGTAAAATTGGGATGACTTTGGAAATTGAATTAGGTATAACTGGTGGAGAAGAAGATGGAGTTGACAATTCGGACGTGGATGTATCAAAATTGTATACTCAGCCGGAAGAAGTAGCCTTCGCATATGAAGAACTATTAAAAGTGAGCAATCGATTTACTATTGCAGCTGCTTTTGGTAATGTACATGGTGTTTACAAACCGGGAAATGTAAAATTAACTCCAAAAATATTAAGGAATTCTCAGGAATATATTTCAGAAAAGTATAACGTTTCTCCTAACACCATAGATTTTGTGTTTCATGGAGGATCTGGATCTACCTTGGATGAAATAAGAGAAGCAATAGGTTATGGGGTGATAAAAATGAATATTGATACCGATTTACAATATGGTTTTACAACTGGTATTAGAGATTATTTTGGAAAATATGCCGAATACTTAAAATCACAAATTGGAAACCCTGAAGGAGCAGATCTCCCAAATAAAAAATATTATGATCCTCGTAAATGGTTACGCGAGGGTGAATTGACATTTAAAGCTCGTTTAAAACAGGCATTTGAAGATTTAAATAATATTGATACACTTTAAATTTAGTTTAGAGAACTAACTTTTTTAGTTGGTTCTCTAAATTTTTTCTAAATTGTGTCCCATTTTATTACTTTAGTAAGGATCATATTATGCAGGAAAAGGATTTAAAAAACAGCGATATGAGTAGTTGGTTTAAAAGAAAGAATAAGGGAATTCAAACACCTACGATTGAAAAGAAGGATGTTCCGAAAGGTCTTTGGTATAAAACTCCGAGTGGAAAAATAATTGATTCAGATGAGTTAAAAGTTAATTTGTATGTGAGTCCTGAAGATGGTTATCATGTTAGAATTGGAAGTGCGGAGTACTTTGAAATCTTATTCGACGACAATCAATTTAAGGAGTTGGATGCAAAATTAACTTCAAAGGATCCGCTAAAATTCGCGGATACGAAAAAATATACCGAAAGATTGAAGGAGGCACAAAAAAAAACCAATTTGAAGGACGCAGTTCGTACGGCAGTAGGAAAATCTTTGGGTAAAAACTTGGTTATAGCTGCAATGGATTTTAGTTTTATTGGTGGATCGATGGGTAGCGTTGTTGGAGAAAAAATTGCAAGGGCAATTGAATATTCTATCAAAAATAAAATACCTTTTTTAATGATCTCTAAGTCCGGAGGAGCGAGAATGCAAGAGGCCTCGCTGTCTCTGATGCAGTTGGTAAAAACTTCAGCAAAATTGGCTCAATTGGCAGATGCTCAAATCCCTTATGTATCTTTATGTACAGACCCAACTACGGGTGGGACTACTGCTTCCTATGCCATGTTGGGCGATATCAACATAGCAGAACCTAACGCGTTAATTGCCTTTGCGGGCCCCAGAGTAGTAAAAGATACTACTGGAAAGGACTTGCCTGAAGGGTTTCAGAGATCAGAATTTTTATTGGAACATGGTTTCTTAGATAAAATAGTAGAAAGAAAGAACATCAAGAAACAAATTAATTTATATCTGGATTTAATTCAGAACAATCCAATAAGAAAATAGAACACAAAAAAAAGACTTTGAAATCAAATATTTCAAAGTCTTTTTTAAACATTCAGCTTAAAATACTTTTTTTGGATATTTTTGACCAATATGAAATTCAAATGTCTTACCATAAATTAACGCGGTAGCAAGATCATCACACTCTCCATCTCCATAATCTACTGTAATCTCTTTATCACCTTGTTTAATTTTCAGGATTCCGCTAACGATAAACCTGCAAGACATTTCTCTTCTAAGAGGATCTATTATGGAAACATCTCTTACTGTACCATCGTTTTTAGTTATGGTCCAATTTCCAGAAATCAAAAACACATTATCACCAAAATCCAAATTTTTAAAGCTCTCAATCCAAACTCTTTTTCTTTCACCAATTACGGTGGCAAATGTTTCATCTTCCCAAATTATCTTAATATCTGTTTTAATATTTGCTTCCGGAATACCATCGACAATAGTATGAGTTTTTGAGATATTTCCTTCTACTTTTTTGCCATTAAAGTAAAAATTATCGAAGGAAGAGTTTGTCATAGCTTTTAACTCACCAATATTATAAGTTATGTCCATAACTATTTTTCCACTCATAATATTTCCATTGTGCATAGTACAGCCATCTCCAAAATCTATAGTGACATTTTTTGAATTAGCAGTAATTACCTTTGTAATTGTAACACATTCGGGTATAAATTTCAATAATGGGGTGCTTTTTGAAGCTTCATTTTTATATACGGCTTGACTTTCAATATCGAAATATACATTTTCAATAATGTCATTTACACCTTCACTTATATCATCAATTTCTGCTTGTGAATAAGCACTTTCTGTAAGTGTAATAGACTGGCCCTCATATATTGGATCTTCAGTGTCGCAACTTGTAACGATAAATCCGAACAATGCAAAAATAAATAGGGAGTTTATAACGTTTTTAAATAGTTTCTTTTTCATATTTAATTTGTTTTAAGTTTATTATAAATTTAAACGATTTTGTTAACGAGTTATTATAAGACTGTCAGAATATTGAAAGGTTTAAACAATGATTTTAATTTGTAAAAAAATGAGTGGATTTAATTTATTGCCAGTCAAAATAATAGTGTTATATTTGCCGCCTAATTATAGATTAGTACATAAAAATTATTAATTAAAATTTAATGTTAGCATGTATTTAGCAGCAGAAAAGAAAGCGGAGATTTTCAAAAAACATGGAAAATCGGAAAAGGACACAGGCTCTTCAGAAGGTCAAATAGCACTTTTTACTTATCGAATTAACCACTTAACTGAACATTTGAAAAATAATCGTAAAGATTTTAATACACAACGTTCTTTAGTAAAATTAGTTGGTAAGCGTAGAGACCTATTAAATTATTTAATTAAAACCGATATCGTAAGATATCGTGAGATAGTTAAAAAATTAAGTTTAAGAAAATAAAATTAGAGAGGCTTTGTGCCTCTCTTTTTAATTTTTATTTAGTTTTTTCAATCATTTGTGATTAGAAAAATTATATTTAAATTTTTTATAAAAGCTCATTTAGTTTTTTTAATTCTAAAGGGTAACTCAGGTAATTCATTGGCAAACGATACTCTAATCAATTGAGTTTAAACAACACAACTACAAAAGTTTAACCATGAATTAATATATTCGCTTGGACAAAAGTGAATAATAAAAAACAAATTATGATTCCAAAAGTATTTAAAGAAACCATCGATTTAGGAGATGGAAGGACTATTTCAATCGAGACCGGCAAGTTGGCTAAACAAGCTCACGGTTCTGTTGTAGTTCAATCTGGCAAATGTATGTTATTATGTACAGTTGTATCAAATTACAAACAAAGCGACGTTGATTTTTTACCCTTGACGGTAGACTATCGTGAAAAATTTGCTGCTTCGGGGCGTTACCCGGGAGGATTTTTCAAGAGAGAAGCAAGACCCAGTGATGGCGAGGTGTTAACCATGAGATTGGTTGACCGTGTATTACGACCACTTTTTCCAAAAGATTATCATGCCGAAACACAAGTTATGATTCAGTTAATGTCTCATGATGATGATGTAATGCCTGAGGCTATGGCAGGTTTAGCAGCATCAGCTGCGATTCAACTTTCTGATTTTCCATTTGAATGTGCCATTTCGGAAGTTCGTGTTGGCCGTGTTGATGGAAAATTTATCATTAATCCCACTAGATCACAATTATTAGAATCTGATCTTGAGATGGTAATTGGAGCATCTGCAGATTCAGTAATGATGGTCGAGGGTGAAATGGATGAAATTTCAGAAGAAGAAATGGTAGAAGCAATTAAATTTGGGCATGAGGCTATAAAAGTTCAATGTGATGCACAACTTAAACTTGCTGAAGCATTTGGGAAAAAGGAAACTCGGGAATATGATTCTGAAAGAGAAGATGAAGAATTTTCTAAGAAAATTCATGAAATGGCTTATGACAAGGTTTACGCAATTGCAAAAGCAGGATCTTCCAAACAAGAAAGAACTGAGGCTTTTTCAGAGATAAAAGAAGAAATTAAAGCGAGTTTCTCAGAAGAAGAAACGGAAGAATATGGTGATTTGATCTCTAGATATTATCATAAAGCAGAAAAAAATGCGGTTCGTGACCTTACTTTAAATGAAGGTTTGCGTTTAGATGGTAGAAAAACGGACGAAATCAGACCAATATGGTGTGAGATTGATTATTTACCTTCTACTCACGGTTCTGCAATTTTCACTAGGGGGGAAACACAGGCACTGGCTACAGTAACCTTAGGAACTTCAAGAGAAGCAAATAAAATAGACATGCCATCCTATGAGGGAGAAGAGACATTCTATTTACATTATAACTTTCCGCCATTCTCAACAGGAGAAGCGAGACCTTTAAGAGGAACTTCACGTAGAGAAGTAGGGCATGGAAATCTAGCACAACGTGCATTGAAAGGAATGATACCTGAGGATTGCCCATATACGGTTAGAGTCGTATCTGAAGTATTAGAATCTAATGGTTCGTCTTCAATGGCTACAGTATGTTCTGGTACTATGGCACTAATGGATGCCGGAGTTCAGCTTAAAAAACCGGTTTCAGGAATTGCCATGGGATTGATTTCGGATGCCGATTCTGGAAAATATGCTGTATTGTCTGATATTTTAGGAGATGAAGATCATTTAGGTGATATGGATTTCAAAGTAACAGGAACGGCTGATGGGATAACAGCTTGCCAAATGGATATCAAAGTAAAAGGCCTGTCCTATGAGATTCTTGTTAGTGCATTAAAGCAAGCGCAGGCAGGTAGAATTCACATACTTGGTAAATTGACTGACACCATTGCTGTGCCTAATGAAGATGTGAAATCGCATGCTCCAAAAATGGTTACCAGAACAATTCCAAATGAATTTATTGGTGGTTTAATTGGTCCCGGTGGAAAAGTAATTCAAGAGTTACAAAAAGCTACCGGAACAACTATTGTTATTAATGAAGATCCGGTTACAGAAGAAGGAATTGTTGAAATTTTAGGAACTGGTCAGGAAGGAATTGATGCTGTATTAGCTAAAATTGATTCTATACTATTTAAACCTGAAAGAGGGAGTGTTTATGAGGTTAAAGTAATTAAAATGCTTGATTTCGGTGCTGTTGTTGAATACGTAGAAGCTCCTGGTAACGAGGTCTTATTACATGTTAGTGAATTAGCCTGGGAACGGACGGATAACGTAAGTGATGTTCTAAAAATGGGAGATGTCCTTGACGTGAAATATTTCGGAATTGATCCAAAAACACGAAAGGAAAAAGTATCTCGTAAGGCATTGTTGGAAAAACCGGAAGGTTATGTTGCAAGACCTCCTAGAGATAGTAATAGAGGAAGAGATAATAGAGGAAGAGACAATCGTCATCGCGGAAACGATAGAAAACCCAGAGATAACTAGAAAGAACTGAAATTTTAGACTATCTATATTAAGTAAAGCTCCCCAATTGGGGAGCTTTTTTTATGAAAGCTTGTACTGTTATTATTTATTGTAACTATTGTTTTTACTCGCAAGTTCAGGGTTTAATACGTATTCGTTCTTTCATTTTCGTCTTAAATCGAGTTTTTTATGGCCCTTTTGTAACATTTGACGAATAGATTACGTATATGTTAGTACATGACTAATAATTTAGAAAAAATTAAATCCAATCGTATTAAATGAGACAACTTAAAATAACAAAGCAGGTTACTAACCGTGAAACGGCTTCCCTTGATAAATATTTACAAGAAATTGGAAAGGTAGATTTAATTACCGCAGATCAAGAAGTAGAGCTTGCTCAGCGTATTAAAGCAGGAGATCAATTAGCTTTAGAAAAATTGACTAAAGCGAATTTACGATTTGTGGTATCTGTCGCGAAACAATACCAAAACCAAGGGTTAACTTTACCCGACTTGATTAATGAAGGAAATTTAGGATTGATTAAAGCTGCTAAGAGATTTGATGAAACTAGAGGATTCAAGTTTATTTCCTATGCTGTTTGGTGGATACGTCAATCTATTTTACAAGCTTTGGCTGAACAATCAAGGATTGTAAGACTTCCATTAAATAAAATTGGTTCTATAAATAAGATCAATAAAACATTTGCAAGATTAGAACAAGAGAACGAGAGACCTCCATCTGCTGAAGAAATTGCGAAAGAATTGGATATGACGATTACTGATGTTAAAGAATCCATGAAGAATTCAGGTCGGCATGTCTCTATGGATGCACCTCTGATAGAAGGAGAAGATTCAAATTTGTACGATGTTCTTTGTTCAGGTGAATCTCCAAATCCAGATAGGAAATTATTGCACGAATCATTAAAAGTAGAAATATTACGTGCTTTGGAAACCTTAACTCCAAGAGAAGCGGATGTTGTAAAATTATATTTTGGATTAAGTGACGCTCATCCAATGACGTTGGAAGAAATTGGAGAAACTTTTGATTTGACCCGTGAACGTGTTCGCCAAATAAAAGAGAAAGCAATCAGAAGATTGAAACATACTTCAAGAAGCAAAATTTTAAGAACTTATCTTGGATAAAAAATAGATAAATAATTTATTAAACTAAAAGCTTACGATAATTCGTAAGCTTTTTATTTTTACTTTTGACAAAAAATAAATATGGCACACCTTATTGCACCTTCAATACTCGCGGCAGATTTTGCGAACTTACAAAGAGATATCGAAATGATAAATCAGAGCGAAGCAGATTGGTTTCATATTGATGTAATGGATGGCGTCTTTGTTCCCAATATATCTTTTGGAATGCCTGTTATATCTGCTATTAAAAAGCATGCTAAAAAAACTATGGACGTGCATTTAATGATAGTTGAACCGGATAAGTTTATCAAGGAATTTAAAAAGGTTGGTGCAGATATTTTAACTGTTCATTATGAAGTATGCCAAAATCTTCATCGAACAATTCAGGAAATTCACAATGCAGAAATGAAGGCAGGTGTTTCCTTGAATCCACATACCCCGATTTCTGTTTTAGAGGATGTTATTCAAGATTTAGACCTGGTTTTAATTATGAGCGTTAACCCTGGCTTTGGGGGACAAAACTTTATTGAGAATACATATAAGAAAATAATTCAATTGAGGGATCTAATAGACAAGTCTGGCTCAGGAGCAATGATTGAAGTAGATGGGGGTGTTAATGACCAAAATACACCAAAACTGGTCGCTGCCGGTGCAGATGTATTGGTAGCCGGAAGTTTTGTTTTTAAGTCTGATGACCCTGTTAAAACAATTAAAAATTTAAAATTATAATTGGTAAATCAACCATTAATATCAACAATTATCAGAGGAGTCAGCGTAAAAATAGTATTCACAGACCTGTCGAGCAATAGGAAGAGGATGATGGCGCAGTTCAAGGATTAACATCAATTAATATCAGCGTGGAATAAAAGATTATATTATTGTAGTATTAAATCGTTATTAAAAAATTCAATATTTTCTTCCTTAATATCTTTTATGTTCAATTGCATTGAGGTCACGCCATTCCAATTGTTTTCTTCTATGGTAAAAGAAGCTTGAAAAGTATTTCCTTTACTAATCAAATTAAATTTCTTCCCCATTCCAAAACCAATAGCGTTATAGGTTTTTTGGTCAGCTCCCGATATTATACTAAGTTTTAAATGATCTCCGCCTTGTCCAACTTTTTTCCCATATCCATTATCACGAAGGCCTGAAGCGGTAAATACGGGTTTCATATTTTGTGGGCCAAAGGGGCCAAACAGATTGATAATTCTGTGAAATTTAGGATTGATATCCGATAGATGAATGGAAGTATCAATTGTTATTTCCGGAGTTCGCAATTCAGTTGGAATGGTTTTCTTAACTACCTCTTCAAATTTTTCTTTGAACTTTTGATAATTTTCCGGCAATAGAGTTAAGCCTGCGGCATATTTGTGACCACCAAATTGCTCTATAAATTCACTGCATGCCTGCAAAGCATTATAAACATCAAATCCTTTAACAGAACGTGCAGATGCGGCCAATCTGTCGCCACTTTTGGTAAAAACTAAAGTTGGTCTATAATAGGTTTCAATTAATCTTGAGGCAACAATTCCTATGACACCTTTGTGCCAATTTTCGTCAAATACAACGGAAGTGAATTTTTCTTTTTCATTATTCCGATCTATTTGAAGCAGCGCTTCCTTTGTTATTTGTTTGTCGAGTTCTTTACGATGTAAATTAAATTGTTCAATTTTCGCGGCATATTCCTTAGCGGTATCGAGGTCAGTCTCTGTTAAAAGAGTTACAGCGTGTTGACCATGTTTTATTCTACCGGCGGCGTTTATTCTGGGTGCAATGATAAAAACAACATCAGTAATGTTCAATTGATCCTTGTTTACATTTTGAATTAAGGCTTTTATCCCGTTACGAGGATTGGTATTTATGACTTTCAAACCATAGGTTGCTAATATTCTATTTTCTCCCGTTATTGGAACGATGTCAGCGGCAATAGCAGTTGCAACAAGATCTAAATAAGGGATTAAGCTCAGAATGGGATCTTTGTCCAAAGGATTTCTTCTAATGGATAAGGCATGAATTAATTTAAATCCGATTCCACAACCACATAATTCATCATATGGATAATTACAGTCTGTTCTCTTAGGATCTAAAACAGCAATGGCCATAGGTAATTTTTCACCCGGCCTGTGATGATCACAGATAATAAAATCAATATTCTTTTTTTTTGCATAATCTACTTTATCTATGGCTTTGATTCCACAGTCTAAGGCAATAATCAAAGAAAAATCATTGTCAGAAGCGAAATCAATACCTTGGTAGGAAATACCATAACCTTCATCGTACCTGTCTGGAATATAGTGAGCTACATGATTATATATGTTGATTAAATAGGAGTAAACCAATGATACAGCTGTGGTACCATCTACGTCATAGTCTCCATAGATCAAGATATTTTCCTCATTCTTAATGGCTTTCTCAATTCTATCTATGGCAAGATCCATATCTTTCATTAGGAAGGGGTCATGCAGATCATCAAGCGAAGGGCGAAAAAAGTGTTTTGCCTCGTCATAGGATTCAATCTTACGTTGTAATAAAAGTTTTGCTATGATTTTATCAACCGATAAAATATTGGCTAATTCATTCACTTTTTTTGGATCCGGATCCGATTTTATTCTCCAACGCATTAATGACGAAAATTTATTTAGAGTGTGGTATTTTTACTTTTGTGCGAAGACAAAACTAAGGTAAACAATTTAATAAAAAGTTTTTTGAAATAAGATGTAAAAGGAATTTTACGGCGTAAAAAATATTTTTTAAAAGTTAAACTTGTACTTTAAGCCCCCAATAACTTGGAATCCCTGAACCTTAAAATTTGTATATTGTTGGTAGTTGCTATTCAATAAATTATTTAAATTCAGAAAGACAGAAACTTTATCATTTATATTATATATCGCATCTAAGTTAATATCGAAATAAGTAGAATTTGTAATTAAGTCAGTTGTTCCTAAAGGTAATATCGTTAACTCGTCCTTTCTGTCGGTTACAAAAAATAAATTAGCACCGGCACTCCATTTTTTCTGTTCATATCTAGCTATTAAGGTGGATTTCAACATTGGTAAATTCCAAGCTTCTTCTTCATTAGCTAAACTATAGGAGTTGAATTCGATATTCCCTCCAAATTTAAAACTCTTAAAAATATCAACAATTAATTCTCCATATGCGTGAATCGTGCTAACCTCATCATAAATAACCTGAAACGAGTTTCCCGCTTCATATCCTTCTTGTACCACGATAGTACCGTCAGTTTTGGATGGATTTAATTTATATAATGGCTTATCCTCTTCATTGATGTAAGCAACCTTTGCGTTAAAACGAAATTTGGAAGTAAGAAATCCCTTAATTCCTATATAGCCATTATATTGTTGACTTGTTCTTTTAATATCTAGGGTTGGAGATACAAAAGGATTTTCTTTAACGAATCCTTGATAGGAATTTTGCTCCAGATCACCAATTATACCTGCATAGGCAACTAAGTTGTCGTTCTTTATTTTAAAAGAAGCCGTAATATTTGGGTAGACATAAAATTTACTCTTTTCATCTTGTGCATTGGTAACACTATAATAAAGTCTAAGGCCTGCGTTCACTGTCAGATTTTCTCTTAAAATTTCAAAATTGGGACTTAATCCTATATTAAAAAAGGTGTAGCTAATACCGCTTGTTTGCATATAATTTTGATCAAAAACTCCTCCTAAAAAATCAAATAATATCTCAGTATATATTATTTCTCTTCCTACAGGGAAATCAAACATACCACTAACAGTGCCTCTGGTCTCTCTACTTTTTTCGTTGTCAAATAAACTACTGAAATTTGCTTTCGCACCATAGAATAAAGAATCAAATATTTCAATATTACCACCTAAATAAACGTCGGTATAGGATTGTTTTTCATTTATAGAATTTAAAACATTCTTATTAAATTTTATCGCCTCCGGTAGGCCGTACCAATTAGTCAATAAGTAATTGAAGCCGCCATTTGCCTGCCATTTAAAATCTCTTTCCGACTGTTTATAAAATAGATCAACATCGAAATCCATGAAATTGTCGTTGAGTTGTACCCCCTCTATACCGCCACCGGAAGAATGATAATTTATAAATCCGCCAAATTCATTGTAATTCGAGCTACTTGTACTAATAAAAGCTTCCACGATAGGAGTGTTGTAATTTCCATACCCGGCCAAAATATAATTACTGTAAATACGCTCCTTGGGATCTCGTTTCAAAGTTTTGGCCTTTCCTTTTGCCGGAGTGAATGTAGATGCTACAGGAACAGAATTTATGCTATAGTCTAATTCTTTCTTGGCCAATTCCACGGAATCAATTACAGGACCGATATTAATTTTATAAGCATCTGATACCGTGGGCGTATAAGCTTTAACCACAGTAATTTCTTCGGTCTCTAATTTTTCTTTTTTCTTCTTTTGTGAAAAAATAATTCCGCTGGAAAATAAGAATATGATTAATAGGATATTTTTATTCATCGTTTTTAACTTAGCAATTATTTATTTTCAATAATTACGGATGCATTTGTTTTAGCTTCTTTGCTTTTAATTTTATTTAATTCCTGTCTCGCTTCGTCAATAATTTCCTGATAATCGGTAAATTTTTCGATTACACTTTCTAATATATAAGTAGCTTGATATGCGTCCTCTAATTCATAAAAGTTTTTAGCCATAATTACCAATCCTTTTCCGGCCCAAAAAGCGTAGGATGAAAAGTCTGAAGCTAGCTTTTGCACGGATATATTGGATAACTTATAACTTCCTTCTTCGTATAAGAAATAGGCATCATAATAAATGGCTTCCGCCTTTAACTCCCCTGTGGCATATTGCTCTACCCTTTTGAACGCATCACGAGCTTTATCAAACTCTTCTGTTTCAAATGCAGACCTGGCAATAATAATTTCGGCATCCGATCTTATTTTGTCTTCTAATTTTTCATTTTGCAAAACAGTTTCTGCATAAGCAACCGCATCATCATAATTCTTTAGAGCATAGTTTCCTTTCATTAAATTATTTTGTGCAAAAATTATGTTTTGTTTGGAATTCGCTTGTTGTTCTAATTGAGATAAAATTTTCACCGCACTTTCCCAGTCACCATTTTCTAAATAATAATAGGAAAGCCTCATCAGTGATTGTTCAGAAAAATCATTTTTTTCTCTCTCAATAACAAAAGTGTAATTGACTACAGCCTTTTTTGATTCATTTTCTTTTGTATAGGATTCTCCCAAATAAAAATTGGAAGCCAGGATATTAGATCCGTTAGGGAATCTTTCCAGATATTTTTGAAAGGCTTCCACGGATTTTTTTGTACTATTAGTCAGGTAGAGCTGTTCAGCGGAGGCATACATTGTATTATCCAATTCTTCGTCAGTAATACTCACATAATCAATATTTTGGATGAATTTTTCGTACTCATCTACTTTTCCCTGATCAATATAAATCTGCTTGGCATTAGCAATACCTTCCTTTGCCTCCGGGGTGCCGGGATAATTTTTTACAACAGTTTTATACTTAGTAAGTGCTTTTTCATTTTGATTGTCGTTATAATAGATCAGACCTTGTTTTAGTAACGCCTTTGGTACAAATGAGCTCATTCTATAATCAACGATTACGCTATTATAAGCCTCTATTGCCTGTGCTATTTCATTATTTCTAACATATGAATTACCCAATTCGTAATATGCATCGTCTCTTAATGTAGATTTTAAATTATATTCAGTAAAATTGTTAAGTGCTTCTATTTTTTTGTTTAAGTTTCCATTAAATCCATAACACATGGCAATTTGAAATTGTGCATAATCAGTATCAATCTCATTAGCATCAACTACCTTTTGATATGGTTTAACAGCTCTAAAGTAATCGCTTAAAGCATAATAGCAATCACCTAACCGGAGGTAGCTGTCAATTAAAAGCTTACTGTTCTCAGGGCTAGATTCTATGAATTGATTGAATGAACCACCCGATTTACTGTATTCCTTTAACTTGAAATAGGTGTATCCAAGGTTGTAATTAACAATTTTATATTCGGGGACTTCTTTCGCTTCTGGTAATTTTGAATAGCTCTCAAAACCAACTAAAGCATCGTCATATTTTTCCAATCTAAAATTAGATTCGGCTTTCCAGAACTGGGCTTTTGCTTTATAGTTGAGATCAGGCGTTTCGTTTAAAGATTTATCAAAATTGATTATGGCCTCATCGTATTTTTCTGAATTAAATAATTGAACACCATATAAATAGGTGACTTTTTGGTAGGTGTCCTTATTTTTTGCCTCCTTATTATCTGCGAGATACTTTATGGCGCCACTATAATCGCTTGTGGTAATGAAGGCGCTGATAAGAAGGTCGTTTATTTCACTATTATCATTATTTTCAGGATACGCAAGAAGATATTCCTGAATTATTTCTGCTGTGGCATTGTAGGCATTGCCAATTTCGTAACTCAACTTGGCATAATTTAACCATGCATCTTTTTTAATCTCTTGATCAAAGTCCATTTGTTTCGCATTTCTAAACGCATTAAGGGCTTCTTGCTTTTTGTCATTTTTCAAATAGCATTCTGCTAAATGATAATATGCATTTTGAGATACAGCATTATTCCCATCAATGATCTTAGTAAACCAAAGAGTAGCGTTATCATAATCTTCTTGCATATAATACGCATATCCTAAGAGATAATAATCGGTATTATTCCATTTGCCTTTTTTACCTTTATACTCAAGTAAGTAGGGAATAGCGTTATCATATTCATTCAAATTGAAATAACTCTCTCCAATTATTTTCGAAATTTCTGATGCCTGGACAGGGCTCGAATTTTTAAGTAAAGGTGTTGCAGCATCTATAGCTTCTTGAAATTTACCCGTCTTAAACTTGATATTGGCCAGATAGTATGGAATATCGTCATTATCATCTGTTACCTGACTTAAATATTTATCAGCACTTTCAAAATCATCGTCCCTATAAGCCATATATCCGTAATAATATTTGGCTTGTGGGCCATAGGTTTTTGAGTTCAATAATTTGGAAAAATAAGTTTTTGCACCGGCGTAACTCCCAACAGCAAATAAACTATATGCCTTTTTGAAACTAAATTCTTCTCCCGCAGAAAAACCTAGGTTACCCGGATCTACTTTTGAAAACCATTTAAGCGCGTAGGCATACCTTCCATTGCTGAAGTAATATTCGCCAACCTCTAAAAAAGCATTATTGCGTTTTGTGCTTGTGGGATATTTTTCAAAAAAGTCCTTCATCAATTCATCAGCATCCACCTGACCTAATCTAATTGCACAAAAGGCCTCATAGTAATAACATCTCGCTTTTAACTCAGATGCATCATCAAATTGATTTTTTATTTTTTCAAAAATCATTTGCGCTGCATTATAATCACTATTTTGGTAAAGCGATAAAGCGTGATTATAATCAACTAATTCGTTAGTATATATTTCTGACTTTTGAGCATTCCCCAGATAAAAGAAGAACAGGATCAGCGCCAACAAAAGTTTTTGTTTTCTCATCTTAAACAGCAAATTTTTTAAACAAATCAAAAGTAATAATATACATATTTAAGCAACGTTTAAATTGTATTAAATTGTAAAATTGTTTATTAGTTGTACAGATTGTTGAAAAGTATGCTGTATTCGAATAATATTTACTCTTCCTCGAGCAATTTGTTCATAAAAAAATTGAACTCATCAATAAATTCATCGTAGTATTTGCCAGTGGCCGGGCCCGAAAATCCGGAATGAATTCTCCTTACATTTCCTTTTTTATCAATGAAAATAGTAGTAGGAAAGGAGATTACTTCGCTTAGCATTGGGAGAGACTCAGATGCCGATTTCGTGCTGGAGGTCCCCGCTATTACAAAATCATAATTAACATGATATTTGGACTTCATTTTCTCTACTCTGGATTTGGCATATTCGAAATCGGCTTTTCCGTTTTTTTTATGTTCATAGGCTAAACCAATTATTTCTACTCCTCTATCTTTATTTTCGTTATACCACTTCGATAAAAATTTGGTTTCATCCATACAATTCGGACACCAGGTTCCAAAGATTTGTAATAAGACAACCCTATTTTTATACTTTTTATCGGCCAAAGTTACGGGGTTCCCATCTAATCCCTGGAGAGAAAATGAGATCTTGCCATATCCATCTTTTAAAAAAGTGAGTTCGTTTGGATCAGGAAGTTTTGCTTTAGGATTTTTTATGGAAACAAAAGTTTTATATCCTGTTTTACCAGACCAAAATTGACCATTTAATATGGTATCATTCTTTATAACAGCCATAAATTTATAAATATGATCTCCATCGAAAGTATACAAATGCATGGTATCGTTTCTGGCAAATCCATCAAGATATCTGTAATCCCCTGTTTTTGTTAGAAAAGTGCCTTTTAACTTATTATTCTCTGTTTTGAATATCCCAATTGCCGGAATTTTCTTCCCTTCGGCAGATAAAAAAGTCGTCTCCCAGGTGCCGTCAAAATTATTGTTGCTCTTTAAATTATCAAAGCGATTATTTTTCCCATAATCGGCCTTAAAGGGAAGTATATAATCATCAGCAAAGTTTTTAGTATACGACCCGGTCAAAGTATTATTTACAATTTTTGCTTTTACACTAACATCAAAAATATGCATATTGAAGAACAGAGAATCATCTTTGATTTTTACCTCATCAATAGGTAAAACTTCATCTCCATTTATTAAATTTATGGTATAATTATTTTTTGTTTTAATTACTTCAAAATTAAATGGAATTTTATTTTCCTGAGCAATAATAACCCCTCGCCATATACCTGTTTTTAATTCATTTTCAGGTTTTTCGTTATCACATGCCATAAAAATTAATATAATAAAAAGTAAAGTTGTTGTTCTTGTAAAATTCATGCCGTTTAAATTGGTTTATACCATATTTTCTAATGGTCGTTAATTTTTGTAATTCCTCTCAAATCTATTAAAAAAGTTTTATTAAAATTTAAAATTTAAACTGTAAGTTTGTATTTTCTAATCGCATATTATTTTAAAATGCTTCAATTAAAAGACGCTTTTATTTTTCAGAGAGAGAACTTGATCTTGTCAAATGTCAACATGGACATCAAAAAAGGTGATTTTAATTATCTCATTGGCAAAACAGGTAGCGGAAAGAGTAGTTTAATGAAAACACTCTATGGAGATCTACCTCTGGAAAAAGGAGAAGGTACAGTAGTTGACTTCGATCTGATCACATTAAAAGAGAAGGAGATCCCATTCTTACGAAGAAAAATTGGAATTGTGTTTCAAGATTTTAAATTGTTGAATGACAGATCGGTTTATGATAATTTACTTTTTGTTTTAAAAGCAACTGGTTGGAAGATTCCGGAAGAAAGAGACAAAAAATTAATGAAGTACTGGAAAAAGTAGATTTAAAATCGAAGGGCTTTAAAATGCCTTATCAACTTTCCGGCGGAGAACAACAGCGAATAGCTATCGCAAGAGCCTTATTGAATAATCCCGAAATGATCCTGGCTGATGAACCTACCGGTAATCTGGATCCAAAAACTTCTGTTGAAATAATGAATGTTCTGGAGGACATCAATAAAACCGGCATTACCATTCTAATGGCTACGCATGATTATGCTCTGATATTGAAATTTCCACACAAAACTATTAAATGTGAGGGAAATAAAGTGTTTGAGGTTGTGTGAACTCATGCTGTCAGTCTTAATTCCTACATATAATTATAGCGCTCTCGACTTAGTAAAAAGTCTTCATAAACAACTCGATGAACAAAACATTGTATACGAAGTAATTTGTTTCGATAATGGTTCAAATTCAGAGGCTAATATTGAAAATGATAAAATTAACGATATTCAAAATTGCTATTTCGAAGTATTAAAAAAGGATGGAGGAAGGAGTAGAATTAAAAATTTATTAGCAAGAAAATCAATCTATCCATGGTTGCTTTTTTTGGATTCTGATGTATTGCCGGTGTCAAAGAATTTTATTCAGAATTATGCGGACGCTATAATAGCCAAGAATGAGAAAGTTTTTTATGGGGGACTCAAATATTACAACGATAAACCGGCAGATGACAAAATATTGCGATGGGTCTATGGTATGGAAAGGGAAGAAATACCCTTAAAAAAAAGAAACTTAGATCCTCAAAATTATTTTACTGCAGCTAACTTTTTGATTGATAAAAATCTTTTTGAAAAGATAAAATTCGATGAAAGTCTCTTGGAATATGGTCATGAGGACACCCTTTTTGCGCTAGAGCTAAAAAAAAGAAATATTGCAATAGCACAAATTGACAATCCTGTTTTTCATTTGGGCTTGGATAAAAATGAGGTATTTATTGAGAAGGTAAAAAAGTCAATTGAAAATTTAAATTATTTACATCAGCAAGGGAAATTCAGCTTGGAAGATAATAAACTTCTGAAATTTAATAACAATTTGAAAAAAATGAGAATGAACTCAGTATTCTCTTTTCTATTTGACAAATATTCAAAAACCATGGAATTAAACCTGACATCCAAATCGCCTTCTCTATTAATTTTTGATCTGTATAAAATAGGTTATTTATGCAGTCTTAGAGATAATAGCTTTACTTAATCATAGAATAAATTTCCTCTATTTTTTTGGATTCGTTTTCCCATGTATATTTTTCTGCAGCTACGCTTAAATTATTTTTTATTCTGTCGTATACCTCTTGATTCCTAAAAATACTGTTAACTTGTTTAGCTAGTTTTTTTGGATTCATTGTATTTGTTAGGTATCCTATTTGATTTTTTTCAACCAATAGAGCGACTTCTTTTCTTTTAGTGGCTAAAATTGGGACCTTGCATTGTATATAGTCAAATACTTTATTAGGCAAGCTGTACTCGTAGTTCAAGTTTGTACCCTTGTCTATCGACAATCCAAGATCAGCTATTTTCGTGTATTCCATGAGTTCATGATAGGCCATTTTATCCATGATAACTACTTTTTTGATTAGTTTAAATTTTACTACTAGTGTTTTTAGCTTTTCATAAACATCACCACTTCCAATTATGTATAAAACTGCATTTTCAACATATTGCATCATTTCTACAGCCTCTTCAGCTCCACGATCTCTATTGATACCGCTTCCTTGCATTATCAGCATTTTTTTATCACCTTTAACTTTGTAGCTTAAATCGTTATCTACGACAGTATTTTTCAGTTTAATGGAAATATTACGAACAATACCAACAGAAACGGTGTATTTATTGGAATAGTAATTTGCTATTGAATTGTTTACGGTATACACATTTTTTAGATTTGGAAAAATAAATTTTTCAATACTAAGCCATACTTTTTGCACCCCTCTTCTCTCAATTAATTCTGGCACTTCCGTAAATAATTCATGACTATCGTAAACCAGTTTTTTGGAAAATATTTTGCTTATTAAATAATTTGGTAACAAAGTGTCCAGATCATTCGACAGAAGTAGATCCTTTTTTAAAAAGAGGAGTTGAAAAAATAATCTAAAATTATACTCGGCATAAAAGAAAAATCCCTTTTTAAAAATTAATTTCATCCTTATTGTTCTGTACTTTCTGTTCAACGGCAAGCTATTCCTTAACTTTCTTCCGATCAACACGATATCGAAATTTAATGCAAACAGTGTTTCGCAAATCTTCTTAATGCGCTGGTCGGTTGACAAATCATTTGTTGCGGATATTATTAAGCGAGGCAATTTTTTTACTTTAAAAATGTTATTTACATAATGTTTTTATTAAAACATATTATATTTGCTAAACTAACCAAAATACTCTTATTACGAGAGTAAATTTAAATACAAAAGTACCACTATGAAATCTAGTGAACTTAAAAATCAAAATTATTGGTATGCAATTTATACCAAGCCAAGAGCGGAAAAAAAAGTACATCAACGGATGTTAGATCATGGTATCGATGCTTTTTTACCATTAGTTAAAACTGTTCGACAATGGAGTGACCGAAAGAAAACGGTCCATGTACCACTTATTTCTTCCTACGTCTTTGTGAATATGCCGGAACAGGATTTGAATAAAACTTTGCCAATTCACGGTACAGTTAATGTTTTAAAACATTTAGGCAAGCCTGCAAAAGTTAGAGATATTGAAATTGAAAATCTTAAGATCTTAAGCGGAACAAGTGATAATATTGAGTTTGAGAATTGCAAAAGACTTATTGAAGGTGATATTGTCCAGGTTGAAAAAGGCCCTTTTACAGGATTAATTGCTACCTGTGAGAAAAAATACGGAAATCATCGAGTTGTGGTAAAAATTGATTCGCTGCAAAGTTGTGTTGTGGTTAATGTTCCGTTAAGTTATTTGAGAAAAATAGAAAATAAAATACTTGTTTAATGCAAGAAATAAAGAATAAGAAAATCCTAGTTACTGGCGGAGCAGGATTTATTGGTTCAAACCTCTGTGAGCTGCTATTAGAAAAAGAAAATGAGGTAATTTGTTTGGATAATTTTTCGACCGGTAAACGACAGAATATAGAAAACTTCCTGTCTGAACCAAATTTCACTTTAATTGAAGGGGATATTCGAAATATTGACGACTGTCATAAGGCATGTAATGATGTAGAATTTGTATTACATCAGGCAGCTCTTGGATCTGTTCCAAGATCCATAACGAATCCAATTACAACAAATGATGTTAACGTCTCTGGATTTTTAAATATGCTCGTTGCCGCAAGGGATGCAGGGGTAAAGAGATTTGTATATGCAGCTAGCAGTTCTACTTATGGTGATTCAGAAGCCTTGCCAAAGGTTGAAGATAAAATTGGAAACCCCTTGTCACCTTACGCCATAACAAAATATGTTAATGAGCTATATGCGGAGATATTTTTTAAAACCTATGGTTTGGATACCATTGGTCTAAGGTATTTTAACGTTTTTGGCAGAAGACAGGATCCTGATGGAGCCTATGCAGCCGTAATACCTAAATTCGTTAAGCAATTGGTAAACTATGAATCACCCATAATAAATGGAGACGGTACTTTTTCAAGAGATTTTACATATATAGATAATGTTCTACAAATGAACTTATTAGCGATTTCCACAACGGATCCAAAGGTAGTAAATACAGTTTATAACGTGGCTTTTGGACAAAGAGCTACATTAAATGAATTGGTTGAAAATTTGAAATTGAACTTAAGTAAATTCGATAATAAGATTGCAAAAATTAAAATAGAATATGGACCGGAAAGGATTGGAGATATACCTCATTCCTTGGCGTCTATTGAAAAAGCGAAAAAATTATTAGGTTATAACCCAATATATTCTTTAAAACTTATAGATTGGATACCATAGGTCTTAGGTATTTTAACGTATTTGGTAGAAGGCAAGATCCTGATGGAGTCTATGCGGCAGTAATACCTAAATTTGTCAAGCAATTGGTAAACTATGAATCACCTATAATT
>DAOUPU010000052.1 GCA_030625995.1 Flavobacteriaceae bacterium | reverse complement strand
CACCAATAAGTGGAAAACCATTTTGTTCATGTAATTCCGGGATATTATCGACCAACCAAGTTTCGGAGGTATGACATCTTGCACAATCATTACCAACTGTCATATTATGTATATCTGAATGACAAGAGGCGCATTGTGAGGGAGCTTCATTAAAAATTAATGTGGTATGACATTCAGTACAATTAGTCTGATCATGAGCTCCTTCAAGCTTAAAAATAGTTGTATCATGATCAAATTGAACTTCATTATAGTTTACTAACCAACTGTCGGGAGTATGACATTGTGCACAATCGATCTTTAACTCATCCCCATGAGGTGATTGAGAAAAAATAAGGTTATACCCTAATAAAAATAATATTAATGGCAATCTATGCATTCGAATTTCCCTATTTTGTACGTTATTTTGGTTTTACCATCTACGATACTAGATATATGGCACTCACTGCATTCTATTTCTGCATGACGACCTTCTAAGGGGAAAGATGTATTATTATGATCAAATTTTTCAGGAAACCAATTATCAGTTATATGGCACCTTTTACAATCCGTTTCTCCATTGATAGCAAACAAGTCCTCATGAATATTTTCATGACACGTTACACATTTACTTTCTAATGTATCAAACGATTGTGTTAAGATAGTATTATTCTCAGAGTTTTCAAAATGACAAGCTCTACAATCCACTTCATTATGTTTACCGTCAAGTGGCCAATTCGTTAGATTATGGTCAAAATCTATTGTGGACCATGCATCATTAATATGGCAACTTAAACAGGCGTTATCCGGATAATATTTTTCACCTATATAGTCTTCATGAATATCCTTATGACAATCTATGCATTCTGAACCTAAATTTTTAAAAGTCCACCTCTCATCATCTTCACTAATATGGCATGCAAAACATGGTGTAGCTACATGTGCTCCATCAAGTGGAAACACAGTTGATTGATGTAGTTCCAGTGTATATAAACTATAATCAAATCCATTTTCCAAAGTATGACATATCTTACAATCCGGAGAAATTCCATTTTTCCTGAACTCATCGTTATGGTAATCGTCATGACAATTATTACAGGCTGAAAAATCGATTGCTTTTGAAAATCTTCCTTCATGACATTGTTTGCAATCAACATTTAAGTGCATTCCTTCCAACGGATAATCCGCTATACTATGATCAAAAAAATCCATGGACTTAAGTGCTATAAAACTACTTTCATCATGACATTTAACACACTCGTTTCCATATTTTCCATCATGCGTATCTGAATGACATGCAACGCAGTTATCTTGATTTGTATTAATTTTTTCTTGAAAAACTTTTTTAGGATCACTCGTTTCAATATGACAAGTAAAACAATCTGTTTTTAAATGACTGCCTTTCAATTTGAAATTTGTTGTATTATGATCAAATCTTCCCCTTCCATTAAAAATGGAAAATGATTTTTCAGTATGACATTGCTTGCATTCTCCTTTTATCTGATTATTATGGGCATCATTATGACAAACTGCGCAATCATTAAATGAAATATCACTAAACTTTTGAAATTCTTTTCCATTTCTGGATTCTACTTCATGACACTCTTTACAATCAACCGTAATGTGTTCTCCTAAAAGTTGGTAATCCGTTTTATCATGATCAAACCTTGGTGCAGGTTTAAAAGCTTCCATATCATGACAGGAAAGGCAATCGTTTGAAGATAATGTTTCTTGATGATAGTCGTCATGACAAGACAAACATTCCTCATCTAATCCTAAAAATGTATTTTCCTTTTTTTCAATTTCCGCATTTTGAATATTATCCGGAACATGACATTTTCTACAATCAACTACTTCATGAGCTCCTTCTAACTGGTATCCTGCGAGATCATGATTAAAATTATCTTCATCAAATCTTATCATGTCAAATTTAAGTCCATGATGATCGCTGTGACATTCAAAACAATCTTTCTCTACAACTTTTGAATTAGCGTGATATCCTCTATTTTGATCTAAGAGGGTTTGGATCTCTTCATGACAGTCCAAACATTTTTTATTAGAAACTTTTTCACCTAATTCATGACATAAGGTACAATTGCTCAATCCTTCCAGATCGGCATGAACTAAAGACAGTTCGCCCGGAGATAATTGAGAGTAGCTTATAAAAGCAACAAACAATAAAATAATTAAAGTGATATGTTTTAAAAATCTATTCAAATTAATGATGCTTTTTCATGACGTGTCCAAATCGTTTGGTAATTTCAACACCTGCATTTTGTAAAAATTTTGTGGGTAATTCTCCTCCAGCAAAAATATATACCAAGTCATTTTCTAATTGCCTTGGCTCCTCTTCACCATTAACTTTTATCATTACGGACTGATCATTTAAAGATACCAAATTAGAATCAAAAAGAGCTTTAATCGACTGATCAGCAATTGCCTTAGCTATTTTTTCTTTATTTTTAGGCTTTATTCTTGCGAACTTATCCTTTCTGTAAGAGAGAATGACCTGGTTAGAATCTTTTAATAACATAGCCGATTCAACTGCTGAATCTCCTCCGCCTACCACAATTATTTTCTTGCCGGATATTCTTTCAGGCTCTAACAATCGGTAGGCCACTTTTTGCGAGTTTTCACCGGGAATATTCAATTTCCTGGGTGTGCCTCTACGACCAATCGCAAGAAGTACATTATTACTTAGGTACTCCTCCCCGGTATTTGTAATCACTTTAAAACTTTTATCCTGTAATGGAGTTATGCCTTCAACTTTAGTGTTTTCAATAATCTTTAGATCATGTTCAGTTATTACTTTATTCCATAGTTGAAGTAATTCATCTTTCGATGTATCGTGGAGTTTGACCTTACCAAACAGAGGTAAATCCATTGGTGACGTCATTACCAACTTTGATCTGGGAAAAGTATAAACAGTACCCCCTAATGAATCTTGCTCTAAAGTAACACTGGATAATCCATATTTCTTTGCAGCCAATGATGCCGAAATTCCCGCAGGTCCTGCTCCAATTATTATAACATCAAGTACATTATTCTTAGATGGTTTTTTCCCTTTTACCATGCTTTCAATCGCTTGTTGCCCTTGCTCGATACTGTTTTTAATTAATCCCATACCTCCCAATTCTCCTGCGATGTAAATACCCTTAGTGTTAGTTTCAAAATTTTCGTTTACATGAGGCAAGTCAACTCCTCTCTTTTCTGTGCCAATTCGTAAGGAAATTGCTTCCACCGGACAGCTATGAAAACAGGCTCCATGACCAACACAATTAGAAGTATTGATTACCGTTGCTTTACCATCAACGATACCTAAAATATCTTTTTCCGGACAATCCGCAACACAGGCAGCACTACCTATGCAAATGTTAAGGTCAATATAAGGATGTAAAGAAATTGGTTCAAACGATCCTTCTTCCTTTGCAATAGCAACTTTTTTAAGAATTTTCGAGGAATTCTTCCTTTGTTTTCGGAGATAGAAATAAACCGTGATTATGCATAATATAAACACAGTTCCATATACCAGTATTTGTTCTAAGGCCACCTCCATTAGAATATCCATTTATAACCAAAAGCCACTGTAATTCCTATGTGAATGATTACGATAATTAGCATGATCAAAGCAAAAGGCATGTGTGCAACGTGCCAGTATTTGAAGAGCTTAATCATTGTCTGCAATCTTGCAATTTTTCTTGAAAGCGACATCTCATTTTTGACCATTTTCAGTATTGAAATTCTTTCCTTTCTCGGTAATTTGTTCTTCTTGAGTTCACTTCTTAGTTTTCCTATAGTTCTATAATTTTTAGAACCATTTTCTTCATTCGAATAATCCACGATCATTTGTACCATGTTATTTTCAAGATTAAATTTCTCGCTTAAAACAACTGTTAGGTCAGTTTTCATATTTTTTACCTCATACAAACTAAGCTCTCTTCCTTCAATAGTCCGTGGTATTTGTATATAAATAAATCTACCAACCACCCCACTCAAAACAACCGCTACCATGCTCCAAAAAGCAATTGATACAATACCCCCAAATTTAAAAGCTGTGTGAAATACAATTAGAATGGGGCCAAGTGTGCATAGGAAAATATGAAATTCCAGTAGATATTTTAACCGAATATATTTTGACAAGAAATTATATCTTTTTCTGGCTATATAAATGGCTACACCAAATACAATTAGGAAAGTTCCAACTATTCCCAATCCCTGACCATATATCCCGCTAGGTTTGAACCAGTTATGCCGAGGATGATAAAATCTTTCTTCTAAGGGTGTTTGGTAATAAGTATAGCCGGTATAAGCTAAATAAACGATTGCTGCTAAAATAATTACAACCATCACTATTATAAATATAGTATGAACTAACTTTTTCAATTCTACAGTAATTTTAATGAGGGAAGTAGTATCGAATTTTAACGAGTTTTTAGCGGAAATATTGCTTGGTTATTCACTTTTTTTCTTATCATAACAACCTCTTTATCAATACAAAACAAATAATAAAGAAATAATGATCATTTATTTAACTAAATCTGCTCTACCCGTCAAAGCAATTTCAAGTTAATAATTTCCATTAATTCCTTTTTCCTGCTCTTACTAATAGGTAATTGATATTGACCTATACTTATAATATTATTTTGAATAAAATTAATCTTTTCAAAGTTTATGATATACGATCTATGTATCTGAATGAATTTTTCCTTAGGTAAAAGTTCAATTATTTTAGACAAGGATAAAAGTGTAACTATCTTTTTGTCTTCAAGAAAAAAACGGACATAATCGCCCATACTTTCTATATAGATAATTTCATCTACTAGAATTTTCTGGATCTTATAGCCTGATTTTATGAAAAAGTAATTGTCCATTTTTTGTTTACCGATTAAACTGGTCAACTCAGACGAAACTCTAAACCACTCGTCAAATAAATTTTCTACAGTAAAAATAGTGATATATCTTTATACAGAATGTAACAAATATCATGCTTATGAAATTAAAGAAAAACATAGCAATTAGTGAAAGTGGGTTTGTTTTTAATCCGGAAATAGGCACTTCATTTACAACAAATTCTTTGGGTGTGGCAATCTTGAAACAATTAAAATCCAAAACTTCATCGGAAGAAATTATCGAATCTATTATAAAAAATTACGAAATAGATGCTACAACCTGCGAAAAAGATCTTGGTGATTTTTTAAGGATCTTAGATCAGTTTAATCTAATTGAGGGGTAGTTATGCAAACTAAAAAAGACATAACTATTGCTGTAACTGCTCTCAATGCTATTGACAGTCCGGGACCCGGTATTGCCGTAATTAGGGGATTAAAAGAGAGTGAATTTTATAATGTGAAAATTATTGGCCTGGCCTATGAAATTTTAGAGCCCGGCATCTATATGGATGAAATGGTAGATAAAGTTTATCAAATCCCTTACCCCTCAAGTGGTTTTGATGCCATGTTAGAAAGATTTAGATATATTCAGGAGAAAGAAAAGATTGATGTCATAATCCCAAATTTTGATGCGGAGCTAATGACATTCATTAAATTGAAGCCCTATTTCACTAAAATGGGTATTCAATTATTAATCCCTACAAAAGAACAGTTTGAAGAAAGATTAAAAGGAAATTTGAATGAATTTGGTGAAAATCACGGTATAAAAGTCCCGAAAAGCGAAACTATCTATCAAATTGATGAATTGGAAGATGCTTTAAAAGAGTTTGAATATCCTGTTGTTATAAAAGGAAAATTCTATGATGCCTATATCGCTACATCCTTTGAGCAGGCAAGAGAGTTCTATTTCAAGGTATCTTCAAAATGGGGTGCCCCAATAATTATTCAAGAATTTATAAAAGGTAATGAATTTAATGTAACGGCTTTAGGTGATGGGAAAGGGACTATGATGGGAGCTGTACCAATGCGAAAGACTTTTTTAACCGATAAGGGGAAAGCCTGGGCAGGAATTTCGATCGATGATCCCAATCTAATAAAAATGGCGAACACTATTATTACCAAAACCAAGTGGGCAGGTGGATTGGAATTAGAACTGATGAAAGAAGACAAAACAAACGACCTATACCTTCTGGAAATTAACCCTCGATTCCCTGCATGGATCTATTTAGCTAACGGATGTGGTCAGAATCATCCTGAGATGTTGGTTAAAATAGTCATGAATGAAAAGGTAGAGCCCTTAATAAAATACGATATCGGTAAAATGTTCATACGATATTCCTATGATATGGTATGTGATCTTGATAAGTACGAAAAAATATCAATACATGGAGAAGTGTAATTCAAAAAATGAGTAAAATGAGTAAATTAAAATACGAAAGTCCGATAATTAAGCAAATAAACGCCGGAATTACCAGTAAGTTCGGAGATCTAAATACGCTTAAACCCACAACACATTTAGCAAATATTCCTGTAAAGAACCTTATTGAAGAATATGGTTCTCCACTATTTGTGATCAATGAGCAAACCATTAGAAATACCTATCAGGATGCCTACCATGCGTTTTCTACGAGATATCCTAATGTTCAATTCGCATGGTCCTATAAAACCAACTATATAGAAGCCGTTTGCAAAGTTTTTCATTCTGAAGGTGCCTGGGCTGAAGTTGTTTCAGGATTTGAATACAATATGGCTATTAAAAATGGTGTTCCGGGAGACAAAATTATCTTTAACGGACCCGATAAATCAGATGAAGATCTAAAGATGGCCATCCAAAATAATTCTCCTATACATATTGATCATTTTGACGAATTGTACAGCTTAATTACAATAGCTGATGCGTTAGACAAAAGGGCTAAAGTTGCCATCAGGGTTAATATGGATACTGACATAAAACCTATATGGGATCGGTTTGGGTTTAATTATGAAAACAGACAGGCATGGGAAGCCATAAAAAAAATAATGTCTTCTAAGAACTTAGATCTGATAGGGTTGCATACACATATTGGAACATTTATTTTGGAGCCAAATGCCTATTATATCGCAGCCTCAAAACTTGCGGATCTGGCTATAAATGTAAAATCCAAGTTCAAACACGATATTCAATATATAGATATGGGTGGTGGTTTTGCTTCGAAAAACACTTTGAAAGGATCTTATTTGAGCGGAACTGATCTTGCACCAACTTTTAGTGATTATGCAGAGAATATTACACAAGCATTGTTAAATGCAGGTTTCAGCACAGAAGATCTACCACTATTGATATTGGAAACAGGCAGGGCCTTGATAGATGATGCGGGCTCTTTGTTAGGTACAGTGTTGGCAAATAAAAGATTGGCAGATGGAAGAAGGTCAATGATAATGGATTTTGGAGTCAATATTTTATTTACATCTTTTTGGTACAATCATATTATTTCTCCGGCTCAGGAATGTAGTCTATATACAGAAGAAACCGTTATGTACGGACCTTTATGCATGAATATTGATGTTATCAGAGAGAGTATAAATCTACCTCCATTAAACAAAGGAGATCATGTTGTTGTTCATAGAATTGGAGCTTATAATATGACACAATGGATGCAATTTATTACTCTGAGGCCCAAAGTTGTCATGATAGATACAAATGGAAAACCTCATATTATTAGAAAAAATGAGAGTAACGAATATGTTTCTGAACTTGATATTACCCCAGAACATTTAAAGGAAATTGATCTGTAATTAAATCTGTTTTCAATTTATGACCGTTAAAAATGAATATTGGAATTTTTTAAGAAGTAGTATTTTAAATAGCTATTCTCAAATATTTTTTTCAAAAAAAAAGGGTTTTGCTATACTTGTCTTACTTGCTACCTTTTTAAATCCGGAATTAGGTTTATGGGGATTCTTGGGGGTTGTATTTACAAATATATTGGCTCATGGACTTGGATTTAACAAACACACAATTAAAGAAGGTCTATACGGTCTAAATTCTCTTCTGGTAATATTAGGTCTGTCTGTCTTCTTTAAAGTAAATATTACATTTATTTTTGTATTTCTTACGATCAATATCTTCACATTAATTCTCTCTGTAGGGCTTTCAAATTTAATGGCAAAAAATGGTTTGCCTTTTTTAGCTTTCCCTTTTGTTATTGGCATTTGGATTACTTTTTATGTAATGAATAGCTATACCAATTTGGAGGTAGATGAAGGCAGTGTTTATTTTTTGAACGATATTTTTAAATTCGGTGGTTTAACGTTGATAGAAATCTACGAAACCTATGATAATTTTCCTATTCCCGACATTGTCAAGGGGTATTTTAAATCATTGTCGGCAATTATTTTTCAATTCAACTGGATTGCTGGACTACTTATTTCCATTGGTCTGTTAATAGCGTCAAGAATTTCTTTTACTCTTTCCATAATTGGGTATTTGACCGGATATTTATATTATGTTGTCGTTGGTGAAAATGTTCAAAATCTTCAATATGGATATATAGGATTTAACTTTATATTATTTGCTATCGCGGTAGGTGCTTTTTATTTCATTTCAAAGAGAAAAGTACACCTGGCGGTAATTGTGTTAACACCGGTATTGGGCTTGTTAATTACCGGATTGAGTGGATTCTTATCCATTTTTGGTTTGCCGGTTTTTGCCTTACCATTTATGATCATGACAACATTGATCATCTATGTAATGAATTTTACAAACAAAAAAGATCTATTTCCCGAAGCCATTTACCAAACCTATTCTCCGGAGAAAAATCTGTATAATTATTATAATTATTTTGAACGCTTTGGAAGCAATAAATACTTAATGAAAATTGGCTTGCCTTTTTTTGGCAGGTGGAAAGTGTGGCAGGGTCCAAACGGCAAACATACACATAAAGGGGAATGGAAAAATGCCTGGGATTTTGTTATTGAAGATAAAGATCAAAATTCATATAAAAATGATGGAGTCTTCTTAGAAGATTACTATTGTTATGGTACTCCTGTAGTTGCGCCGGCAGATGGTACGGTTGTGAATATAATTGACGGGGTCGAAGATAATGATCCGGGAGATGTTAATATTGCCCAAAATTGGGGAAATACCATAGTAATCCAACATGCTGAATATTTATATTCTCAAATAAGTCATTTAAAAGAAGATTCTTTTAAAGTAAAGATCGGTGATTTTCTTACAAAGGGGGATCAAATTGCCAAGTTGGGTAATTCAGGTCGTTCTCCTCAACCTCATTTACATTTTCAAATACAGTCAACTCCATATGTTGGCTCAAAAACTCTGGAATACCCTCTTAGTTATTACATTAACTATAAAGATACCGGGGAAAAATTTTTATCCTTTAAATATCCTAAAGAAGAAGAAGATATAAGTGATGTAAAAATTAATAAAATACTAAATAAAGCTTTTAAACTAATTCCCGGAATGGTCTTTAAGGTAAGTTCCAGCAATGATAATTTTAAGGATTCCGAATGGGAAGTTCATACAGATGCATATAATTTAACATATATATCTTGTGCTAATTCTGATTCATATGCTTATTTCGTTTACGATGGGACTGTATTGTACTTTACTACATATGAAGGAAATAAGAACTCCTTACTCTACTATTTTTATCTAAGCTCTTTTAAAATATTTTTAGGCGATTATAAATCTCTGGATATAAAAGATACTTTTCCAATACATTCTGTTTTTAACGGACTCATAAAATATTTACAAGATATGATAGCTCCTTATTATCAATTCTGTAGAGGAGATTACGAATCCAAATTAATGGAAATTAATAAAGAAAATAACACTTTCATAATTAATTCCTCATTAAACAAAAAAATAGCTGGGAAAAGTGTAGGAAAAATTGATTTTAAGGTTTTTGGTGATGAAATATCACTTAATAAAATTACAGTGAATACGGAAAATGATTCTTTTGATATACAAATAGAACATATAACAAATTTCTGATATGAAAAATATTCTTCTAATCTATATGTTAGTTTTAACATCAGTAGTTCTTGCTCAAACAAGAGATTATAATATGGAATCTCTTCAGCTTTTTAATGATGAAAATTGGGATGATCTTATTGAAATATGTGAAGATGCCATTGAAAAAGATCAATCCTCGTTCGAAATCGAATATAGATTAGCAGTGGCATATTATAATACGAAACGATATATTGAAAGCGCGAAGCATCTTGAAAATATAAATAAGACATATAATATCAATAATGACTATCTCCGGGAGTATTTATATTATTCCTATTTGTTTTCCGGAAGGGAACAGGATGCTCTGTTAATATTAAAAGACTCTCCCTTTCATTTGCAGCAAAAAATAAATGAAAGTAAAAGCAAATTTATTGATTTCATTTCTATACAAGGTGGGTTTAAATTAAGCAGTAGAAAAGATATTGGGATTGAGAATCTTTACTATTTCAATTTAGGCTTGGGTTTACAGGTTGGATATAGGACCAAAATCAATCTTTTTTATAATTCAATTTCTCAAAATTATATTGATTTTGATTACAATCAGAGAGAATTTTATGCAAATGCCAATATTCAACTATCCAAAGGACTGACACTAATTCCGGCATATCATTATGTTAATATTCTGGAAAACACAGTTTCTTCGTATGGTATGCGACGTACTAACTTAATATATTCAACTGCTAACTATGGTAAAATCAATTTGTACCATATTGCCATAAAAAAACAATGGAACAGATTCTCGATTATGCCGAATTTTACTTATACAAATACGAATTCCAATGATGATATTGTTGCGGAAAATTTCAATAATAACGCACAGTACGGAATAGATATGGCATATACAATAAAAGGTTTAAAAGATAAGGTTAAAATAGGATTGGGAACTTATTTTTTAACTAGTGATCTTGATAATGACTTTATTTGGGATGCTGAATTATTGTATCAAATCAGCCCTAAGGTCTATTTATATATCAAATACTTAAATGCAAATACCTCAAATTTTTCTGAAGACAATGCAATGTATTATTATAATTCGATTTCTGTTCTAATTGACAAGATTAGTACAACTTTTGGATACAATTTTACTCCTAAATTTTCATGGTTTATAAATTACCAATATGAAAATAATGAAGATATAGAGATCAACCTTTTATTTAATTATAACACATTTATTACTGGACTAAAATATGATTTTTAAAAATTTAATTTAACAAGATGAAAAAAATACTATTTACAAGCACATTACTATTTTTTGTAACTATCATAAATGCACAAAAAAATGAATTATTAAATGCTTTTGAGCAAAGCTATAGCAATGAAAAAAACAAAGAATATGCCAAAGCTACATATGATCTAGAGTCCATTTATTTAAATCACATGTCAAACTATGAAATTAATTTAAGGCTCGGATGGTTAAAAAATTCATCCGGTGATCTCAAAGAGTCGGAAAATTATTATTCTAAAGCTATACAACTAAAACCCTTGGCATTGGAGGCTTTATATGGCAAAATTTTACCATTAATTGGACAGGAAAAATACTCTAAAGTTATACAGCTATCTGAAAAAGCATTAACCATTTCGCCTAATGATTCCAAAGCTGAATATTTTATTGGTTTGGCTAATTATTACAAAAAAAATTATTTAAAATCCGAAAAATATTTAGAAAAAGCTTTAAATAAATACCCCTTTGATCTGGATATAAATTTAATGCTCGGTTGGACAAAATTAGCCTTGGGTAAAAAAAATGAAGCAAAATCGCTTTTTCAAGTAGCCCAACGAAACTCCCCAGATAATAGAAGGGTAAAAACTGCTATGGATCTAATTAATAAATAGATTTATAGACAACTAAAATATGCTAATAAATTAAGTGAAAGCATTCCGATAGTCAAAAACCATGAAAATGAAAAAAATTAAATTTTTAACTTACATACTTGGTTTAATTTTAAGCTACGGCATATTTGCACAAGAACAATTTACTGTACAAATTGAGCCCTTAATAATTAGTGACGCCCCAAATATTCATTCATTTTCTTGGGGAAAAACCAGCGATGGCAAATGGATAATCTTTGGAGGCAGAATTGAAGGTTTACATCGTAGACAACCCCCTTTCGCTTTTTCAGAAAGCTTTAATAACAAAAATGTTTTTCTGATAGATCCTGTCAACGATCAATCCTGGAGTTCTTCATTAAACATTTTACCTGCATCTATTTATGAGCAATTACAATCTACAAATCAAGAATTTCATCAAAGAAGCAATACATTATACATAATTGGTGGATATGGGTATAGCACAACACAAAATGATCATATTACCTACCCCAACCTGACTGCAATTGACCTTGATGATTTGGCAGTTGCAATTATAAATAATGAGGATATCTCTTCGTTTTTCAGACAAATAAAAGACGACAAACTTGCAGTTACAGGTGGGCATATAGGTTATTTAAATGATGTGTACTACCTATGTGGCGGGCAGTATTTTGAAGGACGATATAATCCAATTGGTTCTAGTAATGGTCCCGGATTTATACAAAACTATACAGATGAGATCAGAAAATTTGAAATTATCGACGATGGGTCTACTATTTCAATAGTTAACTATACAGCTGTTAATGATACAGATAACCTTCATAGAAGGGATTATAATATGGCTCCCCAAATTTTCCCAAATGGTGAGCCCGGTTTTACAATGTTCAGTGGAGTCTTTCAGCATAATGTTGATTTACCATTTTTAAATACTGTTGACATAACTGACACAGGTTATACTGTGAACAATAACTTTAATCAATATTTGAGTCAGTACCACAGTGCTAATCTTCCCATTTATGACACTGCCAATAAAACTATGCACACCATTTTTTTTGGCGGGATGAGTCAGTACACATTGGATGGCAATGGTAATTTAATACAAGATGATAATGTCCCCTTTGTGAAGACTATTAGTAAAGTAACAAGATTTAGTGATGGCTCTATGAATGAAAGTAAGCTCAGTATTGAAATGCCGAGTTTGTTAGGGTCTGGTTCGGAGTTCATATCTTTAACCGACGATAATATTTTTATTGATAGTGAGATTGTAAACTTAAATAATTTACCCCTAGG
>DAOUPU010000146.1 GCA_030625995.1 Flavobacteriaceae bacterium | reverse complement strand
GTTTTTATGGAGAAAGGGGTGAAAAATGTTATTATTACCATGGGTGAAAAGGGAGCTTTTTTTAAAAATGCTAAGTAGCAATTTCATATTCCTGCAAATAAGACTCATGTGAAGGATACAACAGCCGCCGGTGATATTTTTAATGGTGCATTGGCCGTTGCACTTGCTGAAGGCAGGAATTGGAAGAAGGCCATTTTATTTGCAAATGCCGCCTCAGCAATCGGAGTGAGCCGCTTGGGAGCGCAGGCATCGGTTCCATATAGAAAGGAAATAGATAATATAAAAAATTAAAAATAATCAATTATGAATATTAATTATGCGAGTAAAAAAGGATATTTAGTTATATTATTGATAACCATATCAATGCTTTCGTGTGTTAATAAAGGAAGTGAAAAGAAGGAGCCGGTAATCAACACAATGGTGGATCCTGAACTAGTTTATGAAATCTATTCTCCCAAACCAACAGATAGAATAATTTCAAGATCAGAATATGCTAATAAATTATATGGCTTTTGGTTGGGGCAATGTATTGCCAACTGGACCGGACTAGTAACCGAAATGGATAAGATCGGGAATATTGGTGATATCAAAACAGGAGATTTTTATACCAGAGATAATTGGGGTAAAGCAGATCAACCCAGTATTTGGGCAGATGGTGTCCCAAGTGATTTATCTCCCAATATTGATTTTGTGTTTAGGGGAGAAGGCGAAATTTGGGGTGCCGATGACGATACCGACCTGGAGTATATGTATCAACATTTATTATACACAAATAAAACAAGTATTTTATCAGGCGATCAAATCAGAGATGGTTGGTTGAAGCATATGATGCATGAGGAAGAGAATTTTTTATGGGTTGCAAACCAAAAGGCATTGGATATGATGCTGGATGGTTTTGTACCTCCCGCAACGAGCAATCCTATAAATACTACCGATAGTATTTACAACAATTACTATGAAATGATCGATGCGCAATTAACGACAGAGATTTTTGGTTTTTTTGCCCCTACGAGACCTGATATTGCTTTAAAGATGTCAAAACTCCCTATACAAACTACAGCCCGCGAAAATGCGGAGTGGATTTCTGAATTTTATGTGATCATGTATTCTTTAGCTTCTTCTGTTGATCAGGATTTATCAATGAAGGAAAAGGTAATTTGGATGGCGGATGAGGCACGTAAAAGGTTGCCTAATGATTCCTATTCTGCTAAAATGTATGATTTTGTAAAAAGTAAATATGAGGTGGGCGTTCCATGGGAAGAAGCAAGAGATGCACTCTATCAAAGATACCAGGTAGAACAGGCAGATGGCTATGACATGACATCAAAAAATATATACTGTAATGGCTGTTTTGCGGCTGGAATAAATTTTGGATCAAGTATAGTGAGTCTGCTATATGGTGAAGGGGATATTAAAGAAACCATTAAAATTGGTACCTTGTCAGGATGGGATTCTGATAACCCGACCGCTACTTGGGGTGGACTTTTGGGCTTTATGATCGGTAAAAAAGGGGTTGAAGAAACCTTTGGAAGGAAATTCTCGGATAAATTTAATATCCATAGAACCCGGGTCAACTTCCTTAACGATGGGATGGACAATTTTAATAGCATGGCACAAAAAGGTATTTATATTATTGATAGAGTAGTGCAGGAAGAAATGGGAGGAGGCGTTGATCTGCAAAAAGATATCTGGTATATACCTAATGTTGAATTAGATATTAATCCTGGAGACTGATGCATATTCAAACAGAAATTTATTCGATCAGGATAAGAACTTTATTCACTATCTTTTTTTGTTTTGGATATTTAACACATTATGGCTTTACTAGCATGAAGAAACAAGAAGATCCTCCAAAAATCAGGTTGTCCGTTATTTTTGATACCGATGCGAACAACGAATTGGATGACCAACATGCTTTGGCATATTTATTAATGAGTGGTGACGATTTTGATGTAAAGGGAGTTACCGTAAATGCCACATCTAGTGGAGGAGACATTGATGAACATTATAAAGAAGCAGAGCGAATTATTAAGCTTTGTGATCTATATAAAAAAGTGCCACTGATTATAGGAGCCAACGATAATTTTGAGAAAATAAAGAAAGATATTGACCTTCCAAATTTTGACGGATATAAAGCCGTGAATTTTATTATTGAACAGGCTAAATTACACGTCGATACCAAACTTGTAATTGTTGCTGTTGGTAAATTGACCAACGTAGCATTGGCATTGAAAAAGGATCCATCTATTTCTAAAAATATTAGATTGGTTTGGTTGGGGTCTAACTACCCTGAACCGGGTGAATACAATTTAGAGAACGATATACCAGCTATGAACTATCTTTTACGATCGGATTTGCATTTTGAAATAGTGACAGTAAGATATGGGGAAACAACGGGCACTGATGCCGTGAGAGTTAAAAAGGAAGAATCAAAGAAAATGGCAGGACTAGGGCCTCAAATAAGAGAGGCTGTAGTAGGACGCCATGGAGGAGAATATAAGAACTTTGGCGACTACTCCGTCAATCTCTTTAATAATATTAATTATTATGGTGAGACCCCATCTCGGGCCTTATTTGATATGGCCGCAGTGGCAATAGTTAAGAATCCAGAGTGGGCGGAATCCTTCCATGTTTCAAGTCCGAAAATGGTAGATAATAAATGGATTGAACAAACAAATAATTCCAGAAAAATAATTATATGGGAAAATTTTGAAGTGGAAAAAATACTTTCTGATTTTTATGGTACAATGAAAGATTATGTTCTTGTGGATTAAAAATTTTGTAACTAGATGGGTATAAATTCGTTTGAATTTTTTTCCTGCCCTTTCCGATCTTTATTTGGGATGATTTTTTTTCATTTCTTCCGCCACGGCTTTTGCATGGAAATCATCTGATCGTTCCAATTCTTGAATAATATTGTTAAAGTCTTTTTCGTCTCTGTTTTGGGAAAGTTTAAAGGCTGCCTGGATCTCAGTGATCTCGATCTGAAATCCTACAATTCCTTTCATCATCTCCATAGTTTTTGCAGATAACCTATCTACGACTACAGGATCTTTTGAATGTTTCTCGTATTTATCAACCAGCCGTCGCATATCATCGATCAATGCCTCTCCTTCCACTATTTTTATTTTCCCATAAACATGTATTGCGATATAGTTCCATGTTGGCACACTTTCTTTTTGATACCAGGAAGAGGAAATATAGGTATGAGGACCCATAAAAATGGCCATGACATCACCATTATCTTTAAAATGTTTCCATTGAGGATTTGCTCTTGACAGATGACCAGTTAAGATGTCTTTGCCTTTCTTATTCTTATCTAAGAGCATGGGGATATGTGTTCCTAGTAATTTTTGATTGCCCTGATGTATTAATATTCCAAAACCGTTGTGGGATATAAAATCCTTTACGGCTGTCATATCTTCGTTATTAAAGCGATCTGGAATGTACATAAACCTTTATTTGCTCTCTGGATAAATATTAAACGACTTAATTTAAAGGTACCAAGGTAAGAATTATTTCAAATTAGATTTTAATAGTGAAATTAGTACTTTTAATAAGTGTTCTGAGAGATGAAGAAAATGGCTTAATTATAAAAAAAAATAGAACACATATTGTATTATGTGTTCTATTTATTCTATAATCTGTCGTTTAATTTTGTTTTTTCGATGTTTAATTTGTGTAAATTTTGTTCTAATTCTATTAAGAAGATTTTCAGCTCTAACGAATGAATAAGCAGAGCCTTATTTTTTTTCTTTTTCATAAATACCAATGTGCGTTTAAGATAAATTTTATTATAAATGTACAATTGGAAAAGTGTTATAGCAATTACATAATAAACGAGTGAAACTTAAATTTAGTATGATAGTTACTATTAACTGACAATATTTGACTTAGGAAATGTAAGTAATATTTTCAATGAAATTCATCGTATATGTTGATTTTTAATCGTTTATACAATGGATAATAATTCTGATTGAAATATATATGGGATGTCTTTCAAATCAATTTATTTATAGAAAACCAATAAAAAAGAATTGTAAAAAGCAAGTATAATCAGTAAACACAGCTAATTTATTTTTTTAATTGTGGCATCCCCAATTACGATTCCCTTATTTAATTTCGCATCACCGGAATATGAAATGTTTGCCTCACCATAAGAAGTGACTTTCAGATCATCGGCAACCATAAGGCGAATATTAGCTTCACCATAGGCGGTAACTTTTGCAGTTTTTGTTGTTACATTTGGGGTATTAATTTCACTTTCGCCATAGGCAGTAATTTTATGCCTCCCTATAGAACCGGATTTAATTTCTAAATAGCTCTCGCCATAAATTGTAGTGTTCAGACTGTTCAATTTCACTTCGTTCAATGTCACTCTCGATTCACCATAGACGGTCAGTACAAATTTATCAAGTTCCAAAGGACTTTCGCATACAAATTCTTGTTCGCCTCTCAGGGAAAGTTCCTTCAAAGTTTTGAACGTTATTGTTGCTTTAACTATAGTTCCGTCATAAATTGACTGTTTTCCGTTATGATCATCAGATTTTTCTGATTTGGTAACTGTTTTAGCGTCTTCCAAATAAATACGAAGCGTTGATCCAGAAACCTCAACATTTAATTTGTCTTCTGAAACACTAATACTTTCTATACTAACGGATTCCTTATCTCCCATTACAAAATTCACTTGTATATGCGGACTTACAATAACTTTATCAAAATGCTCAACTGGAATGACTTTGGTTTGTGCAGTAATATTTCCAATACTTAAAACAATGAAGATTAATAAAGTGATGATTTTAAATTTAGACATGATTTGTAGATTTAGTTGGTTATTGGGAAGATTAGGTAGTTTTTATGTTTTGTAAAATTAGTGATTATAAACTTATTTTGTTTTAACGGATTCCACTCCTTTCCAGTCGTCACCAATTTCTTGTGTAATAAGATGGGCAGATCTATTTAAAAACAATTTCGCCGTATGATCATTTCGATCTAATTTTACAATTTGTTGAAAGGTTACAGCCGCCATCGCAAACTCCTTATCAAAATATAGATTCATCCCTTTATCAAAAATATCAAGTGTCTTCAATTTGTGCTTTAGCAGAGAAGAATTATCACCATTGATACATTCATACAGTGCAATAGGTTTTTGTTTTCCTATTACTTGTACAGGTCCCAAATATCTAAAATCAAATTCTTCAGAATTCGTTAGATTATCTTTACAACGCCCTGTCAACAGAATGGAGGTTCCAAAATGTTTGGACAATCCTTCTATTCTGGAAGCTGTATTTACGGTATCGGATATGATCGCCGCATCCAGCCTTTCTATATCTCCCGTAATTCCCATAATAAGATTCCCGTTTTGCATACCAATCCCGATTTTGATCGGTAGACGATTCTCAGCAATTCTTTCTTCATTAAAATCGTTAAGTACTTTATGCATTTGCACAGAAGATCTTAATGCATTTTGTGGCCCATTCGGAAATAGAGCCATGAATCCATCCCCTAAATATTGCATGATAAAACCTTCGTTTTTTCTAATTATGGGCCCCATTATTTTATTAAAGGAATTAATGAACAAAAAATTATCTTTGGGGTTTAAGCCCTCTGATAATGCAGTATATCCTCTGATGTCCACAAACATAACTGTCACATCTTTTTCTGCCAAATCACCCAATGAAACCTCTGTCAGCTTATTCTTGCCCAAGGATTTGATGAATTCATTGGGGACAAATTTCTGACTGACTTCATGTATAGATTTAATTGCCTCTTCTCTTTCCTTTGCCTCTTGTAGCCCTTTTTGATATAAGTTGGCACTTTCTATGGCTCCAGCCGATTGTAGTGCAATGGTAGTAAGTAATTTTAATTCCGCAGCAGTAAATTCCATTTCTTTGTCATGACCTAGGATAATCAACCCCAATGTTCGGTGTTTAACTTTTAGGGGTGCATACATTACAGCCTTAAAGTGTTTCAACGCAGGATTATTTTTGATTCTTTCAGGAGATACTATAGAAGCGGTTCCTCTCAGGATCAATTCTTTGAGAAAAGGATTTTGATCATCTATATTACGCCCGCGATCCGGAGATTCACCAAATGAAGAAAGCTCAATTACTTTATCATGATCGGAATCATAGATCAAAAATAAACCATGGGTTGCATTAATAATTTGGGAAGCTTCACTTAAGGCAGTTTCAGCGAGAGATTTTTCATCTATTTTTTTTGATATTTTATCACTGAAATCATAGATCATATTAATTTCACGGTAAAGTCCCAATACTTCATTCCCTATTCTTTTCTTATCTAATTCTTTCTTTACCAGAATAATAATGAGATCTGCTAGTATTTTACCTTGTTGATTACTGGCGTACAAGGTTCCAAAGATGTCTTCATTATTGGTGAGTGGAAACGCATTTGCATATTCTGTTCCGTTTCCCAAAAGGAAGTTGGCATTATAACCTATAATTCCAATCTCAACCTTTAGTTGTTCGGATAGGTTTTCGAGTAAAGAA
>DAOUPU010000049.1 GCA_030625995.1 Flavobacteriaceae bacterium | reverse complement strand
TACATGAAGGGACTTTATTTATAACAATTGATAAAGAATATCTCCATTCGTCAAAAGAAAAATTAAAAATTGGTATTTATTCCAATGAGGAATTGATCGATATAGACAAGACTAATTTCCTTGGACCGGTTCGAATTGACTAAATAATAGAAGATAGAAAATGAAAATTAAGATAAATTGGGGCACTGGGATTGCAATCGCAATAGTACTATTTATTGTCTTTATATTGAGTTTTGTTTACAAAACAATATTTATTGAGGAATATGAACATCATTTAGTGTCCGAAGATTATTATAAGGATGAATTGTATTATCAAGAGGAAATTGATAAAATAAATAATGCAAATTATTTAATAGAAAATATAAGCTTAAGAAACACCGATGAGGGAATTATTATTCAGTTTCCTGAGGATAAGGATTACCATAAAATAAAAGGCAAAGTTAAATTCTTGAAACGTTCGAATGATAAGTTAGATTTCGAGAAGAAGATTGACCTTTCCAATCATACCATGCTAATTGAAGATAGTATCCTGGTTTCAGGGAAATGGGAAATTAGAGTAGATTGGCAATATAATGAAGAAGAATACCTATTAAAGGAATCATGGTTTTATTAGATGGATGCGGTGATGAAGTGAGACAGTGATGCGGTGATGCGGTGATGCAATGAGACAGTGATGAAATAGAAAAAATATAAAAGAAAATAAATTTGTTGTAGAGGTAATTTGGATTTTGAATCAATATAATATTGAAACTTTACAGTATTAGCGATTTTGGCATAATAACATTAAATTAATTAACATTTTTTATACGGCATTCATATTAGGATTATTAGGTAGTTTTCACTGCATAGGCATGTGTGGTCCAATAGCTTTTATTCTACCGGTTGACAAAACCAATAAAGGTAAAATGATTTGGCAAAGCTTTTTGTACCACTTGGGAAGGCTGTTTACTTATAGTCTCATTGGACTATTATTCGGTCTCTTGGGAAGAGGACTGTACTTATCCGGTTTCCAACAACGGTTGTCTATCTTAATTGGTGTTTTAATGATTCTGACCATTATCATTCCGATAAACATTTTTAATAAATATAGTTTATCAAAGCCTATTTATCACGGAATCCATAAGGTAAAATCAAAGCTGGGTTTATATCTTAAGAAAAAATCAAACAAGGCAATATTCTCGATTGGATTCTTCAATGGTTTTTTACCATGCGGTTTAGTTTATATGGCTCTATTCGGGTCTATTTCTGAAGCCAATGCGTTAAGAGGAGCCTTATTTATGTTTTTATTCGGATTGGGAACGATACCTCTAATGACAGGTGCGATATTTTTAGGTAATTTTTTAAAATTATCCATTCGAAATAAAATTCAAAAAGCAATCCCTATATTTGTAATAATAATTGGGTTGTTGTTTATTTTAAGGGGGTTGGGGCTTGGAATTCCATACTTATCACCTAACGATGCAAAATTGAATATAAGTAATAACGCAAGTTCATGTGTAACTGAATAATGATATTTTTATGTCTGAAGAACAAACATTAACAATACAAGACTTCGAAAAAATTAAATCCAGAAAAGATCTTTTAGATACTGTTCTCAATAAGGGGATAAATATTGAAAAAGTTATTTCCACCCTGAGATACGAAGAAGAAAAGAACCTGCTTCAAATTGAGTTGGTGAAACTACAGCAATGGGCAAATAGAGAGAAAAAGAGAATTGCAATAATTTTCGAAGGGAGAGATGCAGCCGGTAAAGGTGGAAATATAAGACGCTTTACGGAACATTTAAATCCTCGTTCCATGCGATTGGTTGCTCTGACAAAGCCTACAAATGTTGAGAAGGGACAGTGGTATTTTAGAAGATATATTCAACATTTACCTAACCCGGGAGAAGTAGTTTTTTTTGATCGAAGCTGGTATAATAGAGCCGTTGTTGAACCAGTGATGAGTTTTTGTACTAAACAACAATACGATCAATTTATGGTACAATTACCGGAATTTGAGCATATGCTGTATGAGGATGGTGTTATTATCATAAAGTTCTGGTTATCAATATCTAAGGAAGAACAATTACTTAGATTTGATGCACGAATGGATAATCCCTTGAAGCGATGGAAATTTAGCCCTGTGGATAAAAAGGGACAAGAGTATTGGGATGAGTACACTAAATATAAGGAGCAAATGTTTAGTAAAACGCATACATCATTTTGCCCTTGGACTATTGTTAAAACAAATAATAAGCAAACGGCAAGGGTAGAATGTATGAGATATGTATTAACGCGGATTGATTATGAGGGAAAAGACGATTCGAAAATTTCTTTGCTTCCGGATCCTAATGTGATTATGAATTATTACAGATCTTTACATAGATACGATTAGAAAATATGACTGAAAAACTTACTGAGAAAGATTTATTAAAACTGAATTCAAGTAAAGGGCTAATTTCATTACTGAATAATGAAATGGTAAACCCCGAGAAATCTATTCGGTATATAGACTATATCAAAAAATTAAAAAGTCTACAAGTCGAATTGATCAGAATGCAATCCTGTATTATTGATAACAATCAAAGAGTTATTGTAATTTTTGAAGGGAGAGATGCTGCGGGTAAAGGAGGGGCAATTAGGCGGCTGTCTGAAAGGATCAACCCTCGTTTCTTTAGAATTGTAGCGCTTCCGAGACCAACCGAAGAAGAGCAAACACAATGGTATTTTCAGAGATATGTTAAAGAATTTCCCAAAGCTGGAGAAATATTATTCTTTGATAGAAGCTGGTATAACAGAGCTGTAGTCGAACCTGTGAATGGATTTTGTACACAGATGGAATATGACATTTTTATGACTCAAGTAAATGAGTTTGAAAGAATGATCACGGAATCAGGGATTCAATTGGTTAAGATCTACATGTCAATTTCTAAAAAAGAGCAAAGCAAACGTTTTTTAGATATAAAAAATAATCCATTAAAAATCTGGAAAATGAGTAAAGTGGATGAACGGGCACAAGAGTTATGGGATTCCTACACTTCCTACAAAAAAAGAATGTTTGAAAATAATAAAAAAGGAGGAGGAAATCCTTTTAAAGTTATACGGGCAAACAGAAAAACAGAGGCGCGTATTGAAGCAATTGAACATGTTCTGAGTGCAATCCCCTATGATAAGAATAAAGAAATTTAGGCTGCTTTTCTATTCGCTCTATACATCAAATAAAATCCGATCAATACCATAGGAATACTTAGCAACTGCCCTGTATTTAAATCCCAAGCCCCTCGGTCGGCAACCTGTGCTTCTTTAAAGAACTCAACGACAAACCTGATGGTCCATAAGAGTACTAAAAACAGTCCTAATAGATAACCCTCTTTTTTCTTGACATCTGTTTTCCAATAGAGATACCAAAATAATAGAAATAATAATAAATAACTAAACGCTTCATACAATTGAGTGGGATGTCTTGGAAAATCCTCTCCTAACTGACGAAAGATAAATCCGTAATCAGAATTCGTTGGTTTACCAATAATTTCAGAATTTATTAGATTTCCTATTCTAATAAAAGCAGCTCCTATAGCAACCGCTATTACAATTCTATCTAAAATCCATAACAAGGGTTTATGCAATACTTTTTTACTGTAAAAATACATTGCTATAATTATTCCTATAGCCGCCCCATGGCTCGCCAATCCCTGGTATCCGGTAAATCTAAAAGGGTCAAATTTAACAGGCAATAATACTTCCAAGGGATGTTCGAATAAAAATCTGGTATCATAAAATAAAAAATGACCAATCCTGGCACCTACAATAGTTCCAACAATTAAGTATATGAAAACAGAATCCAATTTTTCCATGGAAATGTTCTCGTTCTTGTAAATCTTTTTCAAAATTTGAATCCCTACGACAAAAGCCAAAACAAACATGAGGCTATAATATCTTACAGCAAAAGATCCTATCTTAAATAATTCAATATTAGGATTCCAATCTATACTTAAGTAAATCATATTAGTGTTTTTTTTAAGAATGTAAATATATACTATTTGGGATTATCTATTTGAGATATTTAATCAACTGTTTTTGATTTTTTTTTATCCGGAACAGGATCGTAGCCTTCTCCTCCCCATGGGTGACAACTGGAAATCCTTTTTATGGCCAACCAGCCTCCTTTGAACAGACCATGTTTTTCGAGGGCTTCTAAAGTGTAATGAGAGCAGGTTGGACTATACCTGCAGCTAGCCGGCAGATATGGCGAAATTGCTACCTGATAGAATTTTACAAGAATTATAAATGGAAATATTAATATTTTTTTTAACATGAATCACCTTTCATCTACAGAAATATAAGATCAATTTACAGAAAATGTCGTTCCGTCCTTACCATCTTTTAATTGAATCCCAAGCGTTATTAACTCATCTCGTATTTGATCGGAGAGTCCCCAGTTTTTATTCTCTCTTGCCTCATTACGTAATTGAATCAGGAGTTCCACTACGCCGTCTAACTTGTCAGAATTAGAAGTTTTCTCTAATTCAGTTTCTAAGCCCAAAACATCGAAAACAAAAGATCTCACAATTATTTTGAACTCATTCAATTCTTCAGCCGTTAAACTTTCTTTTCCAATAGAGATAAGATTTATATATTTAACAGCCTCAAATAAATTTGCAATTAATATTGGAGTGTTAAAATCGTCATTCATAGCATTATAGCAATTTTCCTTCCAATTCAATAAATCAATAGAAGAATTGGCACTCGCTTCTAACGTATCCAATAATTTTATTGCATCCATCAATCTGTTAAATCCTTTTTCGGCTGCCAAAATAGCATCATTTGAAAAATTAAGAATACTTCTATAGTGTGCTTGCATCATAAAAAACCGAATAACCCCCGGTGAGAAAGCTTTACTTAGTTTTTCGTTCTCCCCAGTGAAAATTTCATTTGGCAATATATTATTTCCCGTAGATTTTGACATTTTTTTACCATCCAGGGTCAGCATATTACCATGCATCCAGTATCGAACAGGGTTTACTTGATTACAGGCCTGTGCCTGAGCAATCTCGCACTCATGATGTGGGAATTTTAAATCCATACCACCTCCATGAATATCAAATTCCTCTCCTAAATACTTAGTGCTCATCACGGTGCATTCTAAATGCCAGCCCGGAAAACCAACACTCCAAGGAGAATCCCATCTTTGAATATGTTCTGGTTCTGCCTTTTTCCATAGAGCAAAATCTTGAGGATTTTTTTTATCTGATTGTCCGTCCAGAACCCGGGTATTTTCGATAGCATCTTCAATTTTTCTTCTTGACAGGATACCGTAATTCTCCGTTTCATTGTACTTTAGAACATCAAAATAAACGGAACCATTAACTTCATAAGCAAGACCATTATCAATAATTGTTTCGATGGCCTTAATTTGTTCAACAATATGCCCGGTTGCCGTTGGTTCTATACTTGGAGAAAGAAAATTGAATTTCTGTAAAATATTATGGAAATCAACAGTGTATTTGTGCACAATTTCCATAGGTTCCAGTTTTTCCAGTCGAGCCTTTGTTGAAATTTTATCTTCTTCTGAATCATCCGTTAAATGTCCGGCATCAGTTATGTTTCTTACATATCTAACCTTATAACCAAGATGTAATAAATATCTGTATATCATATCGAATGACATAAAGGTTCTCACATTACCTAAGTGAACATTACTGTAAACAGTTGGTCCACATACATACATACCAACGTAGCCTTTTTTTAAAGGTTCAAAAAGTTCTTTTTTATTGGTAAGCGAATTATAAATTGTAAGTCTTTGCATTCTAGAAGCTACGGTTGAAACATTTATTTTGATGGCTTCAAAGATAATAACTATTCCCTTATGAATTTGCAAAAAAAAACATCTAAAATTCTTCAATTCCAGATGTTTCAACCAAACCCATTTAAAAATCAAATAAGTAATTTAGTCCACTCTTTTTAATTCGTCCGGTATTACAATTTTTCCATAATGTGCATTAACATCAACTACTGCACCTCTAGGTACTTTGATTACTAAACTCTTTTTTATTTTGTATTTTTTAGACAATTCATTCGCTTTTTCATTCATCTTTTGAGCATACTTAATTTCTATATCCTTTTCCATTAGTTCCATTTTACGTTCCATTTTTTTTGCATGAACTTCCATTTGCTTTTCGTACTCTTTCATTTTAGGTTCCATCTCTTTCTCCCATTTTTTTGCCTGTTCTTCCACTTTCTTTTCATATTCTTTCATTTGGGGCTCAAATTCTTTCTGCCACTCCTCCATACGCTTTTCATATTCCTTCATTTGTGGTTCTAAATTTTTTTCAAATTCTTTTTCCCATTCCTTTTGACGTTTATCGAATTCTTTCATATACCCTTCCTTATCTTTTTCATAGGCTTCATGGTCGAACTCAATTTCCGATATAGACGACATGACTATTGCCGGAATTGATGGCATGGGTGGCATAGGAGGCATAGGTGGGAAGAGATCAAAATAATAATTACCTTCAAACATTTCTCCTATCTGTGCAATTGACTCAAAATCCAAATCAAAGTCAAAGTCAAAGTCCATATCATCAAAGACAACACTATGAGAATAATAATTATGAGTTGACCGTGAATTTATTACCACTTTACTCCTATTTCCCAAGGCTTCAAAATTCCAATTTTCAAAATATTCTGTTGCCTCTTCTTTGGTCATTCCTTCAATCTCCCATGTTCCTAGAATAGAAACCTCATTTTTATTCCAAATTTCAACAGTAACATCGGAATGTCTGGTATCGATCTCTACCAATACATCTGTATTTACTTTAAAATTTTCTTTTATTTCTTTTGTTTGCTTCTGACCAAATACAATTGTTGTAAAAAGTATTAAGGTCCAAATAAAACTATGCTTGTTTACTCTCATTTTCTTTTGAATTTAAATTTTCTATTATTTCTAATTTCTTTTTTAACTGTTTTAATAATTGCAACCTCAACTGTAAATTTTCTATCAATGCCTCAATAGTATCTTCACTGATTTCATCGGTATTTAACTGCAAATTAAGATCTTCGTATTCTTGCTGTAACACACTTAGCTGTGACAAATACAATTCTAATAAATCTTTGTTTTCATCTGTAATTTTAATTTTTGCAATTTGATAGTTGATTTGTGTTAAATAATAATCTTCCACTTTTTTCAAATTTGGAGAAACATCAGCCATTGAGTTAATTTTATTTTTGGATACTTCTTCGGTTTTTACAATTTCTTGTGGAACCTCAGGTTTAAAAAACTGATATCCAGTAAATCCTACACTCAACAATATCAAGACAGATGCAGCTATCTTCATAAAGGTATAATTGTTATTATTTTTTTGATGCAACTCTTCTTGCAGACGTTGTTCAAATATATCCCGATGATTATTAGGTAGTTCTCTCATCATTTTATCGTTTTTAATTTTTTCTCTTAGATCAACTTGCATAATTATTCTGTATTAAAAGTTCTCTTAATTTGTTTTTCCCTCTTGATAACTGAGACCTGGAAGAAACTTCTGATATTTCTAATATTTGCGCTACTTCCTGATGATCATAGCCCTCTAATAGATATAGCTTTACAACATTCTTACATTTTTGAGGCAGCAGTTCTATACAGGAATAAATTGCTTGTATACTTGTCTCCTGGTCTATATTCCAGTCATTGTCATCTTCTATCGATATTACATCCTCTTTAATTTCAACAGTTTCTAAATTTTTCTTTTTTATAAAATCCAGGCATTGATTGATAACAATTCTTTTTAACCAGGATCCGAAGGAAGCTTCAGAGTTGTATGTACTTATTTTAGCAAATGCCTTTATAAAAGCTTCTTGCATCATATCTTGAGCTGCCATATCATCTTTTACAAAATTATAGGCTGTGTTGAACATTGCTTTGCAATACAAATCATACAGCTTCATTTGAGCTTTACTGTCGTTTCTTTTACAGTTTTCAATCAATTCAGATTGAACTTTACTATTTCGATTCATTTATCTAGATCTTCTATTACAAATACGATTAAAGTTATTGAACGTTGCATTTTTTAAAAAATAAAATCCAAAATAATTTAGATTCTCGGAAAAATATTAAATTTACATAAAATGGTTTAGCTCAAAAAGTATCCAGCAATATAATGGAGAATAATGTGAAAAATATCAAAAACGCAACTGTATCCGAGTTTTTAGAAAACATCCTACTTGGGGATATTACCTATTTAAGTAAGGCAATTACTCTAATTGAAAGTTCTAAGGAAAAGGATTTCCTGAAGGCCTCTAAGTTATTGGAAGCATGTTTACCATATGCAAATAATTCCGTTAGGATTGGAATTACAGGAGTTCCCGGAGTTGGTAAGAGCACTTTTATAGAGTCATTTGGAACTCATTTGATCAAACTTAAGAAACGAATTGCCGTCCTGACCATAGACCCCAGCAGCTCCATTACAAAAGGCAGTATACTCGGCGATAAAACAAGAATGGAGAAATTGACTAAAGAGAAAAATGCATTTATCAGACCATCTCCTACTGGAAATCAGTTGGGTGGGGTGGCAAAAAAAACAAAGGAAGCTATAGTTTTATGTGAGGCAGCAGGATATGATGTGATTATAATAGAAACTGTCGGAGTAGGTCAATCAGAAACATTAGTAAGTTCGATGGTTGATTTCTTTCTCTTATTGAAATTAGCCGGAGCTGGTGATGAATTGCAGGGTATTAAACGTGGGATCATGGAGTTAACCGATGCTATAATTATTAATAAAGCGGACAATAAAAATATAAAAGAAGCAGAATTAGCCAGATCTGAATTTGAGAGTGCATTACATTTATATCCCCTGAAAGATAACTCATGGCGACCAAAAGTAATAACATGCAGTGCCCTAAAAAATATAGGCATAGATCAAGCTTGGCAAATTATTTCTGATTTTGTAAAGATGACAAAAGCTAACGGTTCCTTTGATGAAAATAGAACTGCACAGAATAAAAACTGGCTTCTAAAAACCATAGATCAACAGTTAAAAGATAATTTCTATGCAGACCTTGAAGTTCAAACGAACTTGAATCGAATATTACAGAATGTTGAAAATAACAAAATTTCACCTTTTGAAGCCGCGAATGAGCTTATTGAAATCTATTTCAAAAAAAAAGAGGAAAATTAAATTTTCCCCTTTTTTTTATAATATCATTTTACTTGATCAACAATCTCCAACTCAAATAATAAATCTGAATTGGGGGGTATGACCCCTCTCGATCCTTGCTCTCCATAAGCCAAATGCGATGGGATAACCAACAATAATTTATCTCCAATAGACATTTGTTGCAAACCTTCTTTAAAACCAGCGATCAAGGATGCATCCGGACTGTAATCCATTGGAACAGGATTATACCCTCCTCCACTCTCTCTTCTACGGTCGTATTTATCATATAACTTCGCGATATCCATGACGTTGGTATCGAATAAATCTCCAGTCTTAAAATACCCTGCGTAATACACCAGTACTTTTGAGCCTACTTCTGGTTTTACTCCGGTTCCTTCTTTTAAAGTGATATATTTCAGACCAGAAGGCAGACTGATTATATTCGCTTCATTATCATCTATCAATTTTAAAAGATCCGTCTTTACCTTATTCATCTTTTCTTGTTGCAATTTTTTCCTTGCCTCAATATCTGAGAAATAAGAATTAAAAACTTCCTGAGCATCAAATTCCTTCACATCTTTGCCCACTCTAATAATTTCTACCCTTTGAATCACATCATCTTGTTGGATAGAATCAACCACAGCCTGGCCTTGAATAAGATGACCAAATATGGTATGTCTTCCATCAAGAAAAGGAGTCTCTTTATGAGTAATAAAAAATTGACTGCCGTTTGAATCCGGACCGGAATTTGCCATTGAAAGTATTCCTCCACTTTTATGAGTAAACAATAATTCTCCATTTTCATCCATCGCAAATTCATCTTCAAATTTATATCCGGGATCTCCAGATCCATTTCCTCTGGGATCTCCCCCTTGTATCATAAAATCATCTACCACCCGATGAAATTTCAGTCCATCATAGAATCTTTTTCCTTTATACTTTTCTTCTACATATGTATTTGTACCCTCAGCTAATGATACAAAATTAGCTACCGTAACCGGTGCGTTCTCATATTCCAATTTTAACAATATATCACCTTTATCTGTCTGTATATCAGCGTATAATCCGTCTTCCAGATTTTTGTAATTGTTTGTTTCACAAGAGGTGAAACTCAATGTTAATATTAAAAAAGTTAGTTTTATCAAATTCATGTTATTAATTTTTATTGATTATTTTTTTTAATTGTACTGTATATATTAATGGTTCGTTTGATCCTATTCTTTCATTGCCGGTATATCCGTAGGCCTTATACGACGGAAATAAAAAAACTACAACTTCGCCTTCTTTCATTAATTTTATCCCTTCTTGCAAGCCTGTGATCAACTCTTCTTTGTCTACTAAATAATTTTTATCTCCCAATTCCTCTTTTGAATAGACAATAGAATCATTTAATTTTTTCACTTCATAAGAGAAAATTACCTCGTCACCTGTAGTAGCAAGTTTATTATTCAACGTATCTTTTTCCTTATAATAATACCAAAACCCATGCTCTGAACTGATATAATTATTAATGCTGTCATTTTCCATTTTTTGTCTGAATATCTCTTCTTCCACATTTTTCAACACCTTGTTTCTCTCAACAGATTCGGACATAAATGAGCTTGTTTTTCTAATAATTGGTTTTCTCGGTTCCGGCGACGAACAAGAACTGATCACTAAAACAAGTACCAGATAAAATAAATTATTTTTCATAAGATGCTATTAACTCTGCTTTGTAGTTTGGCAAAATTTTGGTGAAATTCTTTGTCGTACTCTGTAAGGACTCCTCACTCCTACCCCCAGCTGCATTGATATGACCACCTCCATTAAAATGATTTCTCGAAAATTCATTTACCGAAAAGTTACCTGAGGATCTGAATGAAATTTTAATGATCCCTTGATTCCTGTCTTCGATAAATATCGCTGCAAATATTACATTGGCTATAGACAAAGCATAATTTACAAACCCCTCCGTGTCCCCTTTTCTAAAATTGAATTCCCTTAGATCTTTTTGAGATAAGGTAATGTAGGCTGTATGATATTCATTAAGCACTATCAAATTCTTCAAGGCTCGACCTAATAACTGAACGCGATTATAGGTGTTTACATTGTGAATCTGATTATATATTTCTGAATTATTAGCACCTAAATCCAATAAATTTGCAACTATTCTGTGTGTTAAACTAGTTGTAGAAGGAAAACGAAAGGAACCTGTATCTGTTAATATACCAGTGTAAATACAAGTTGCAACATCTTTATCAATATAATCCAAATGGTTCAATTTTTCGATAAATTGATATAATAATTGACTTGTTGAACAAGATTCCGGATCTACAAATGCATATTCTGCGTAATCATCAGGCTGTTGGTGATGATCAATCATAATAAAAATTGGTCTTATTTTTTCGAGCGGAATTAGCATTTTCGGTCCTACCCTCTGTAGAGCATTGAAATCTAGGGTAAAAACGATTTCTGCTTCTTCCAACAATTGAGTTCCCCTCTTCACCTCTTTTTCGAAAATTACAATTTTTTCCTGACCCGGAAGCCACTTTAAAAAATCAGGGGCATCATTTGGTGACAAAACTGTTACTAAATGATCAAATTTTAACAGGAAGTGATATAGCGCTAAACTTGAACCATAAGCATCTCCGTCAGGGTTTCTGTGTGATACAATCACAATCTTTTTTGGAGCTGAAAGGAGCTCCATTATCTCATCAATTTTTCCTAAATTCATAGATCGCGAATATACAATAAAAAAATATTTAATTTCAATTTCTAACTATTTCGATTACGAATTAACTTAACTTTGATTCTGCTCTTAATTTCTGATACCAACCTACCATATTTAGCAAATTAATAAGAACACAAAATGAATAAAATACTGATTTTTTGTTTATCTCTTAGCTTATTTTCATGTTTTGAGAGAACAGATAAAAACGAATCCATCCCTAGTTTTGTCATTGCCTTTGGGTCTTGTGATAATCAAAACTTACCAAATGTTTTATGGAGTGAAATACTAAAGAACAATCCCGATATATTTATTTGGGGTGGAGATATAGTTTACGCTGATGGTGAGGATATTAAAGGAATGCAACTGAGTTATGAGAAACAAAAAAACGATGTTGTCTATCAAAATTTTAAAAAAGAAATTCGTATAATGGGAACCTGGGATGACCATGACTACGGTGTAAACGATGGAGGAATTGAGTTCGATAAAAAAGATAGTGTCCAACAAATTTTTTTAGATTTTTTTGACATTGATTCTTTGGATGAAAGAAGGAGCAGAAAAGGAGTTTATTATTCAGAAAAATTTTTAATTGGTGAAAATTCAGTTAATATAATAGTTCTTGATACCAGATATTTTAGAACTCATTTAACGGAAGATACGACTGGCATTAAAAGGTATATTCCTAACGATTACGGCCAAGGAACTGTCTTGGGAAAAACACAATGGGATTGGATTGAGAAGGAATTAAAAACTTCTAACTCAAACTTTAACATCATTGTTAGCAGTATTCAATTTTTATCGAAAGAACATGGTTTTGAAAGTTGGGGAAATATGCCTCATGAGGTTGATAAAATGAAAGGAATTATTTCTGATTCTAAAGCCACTGGTGTTATATTCTTATCTGGTGACAGACATATCGCAGAAATTTCTTTGGATAGTGTTAAAAATTTAAAAACCCCAATAATTGACTTTACCTCCAGTGGTCTTACACATTCCTACACTTCTTTTCAGGGTGAGCCAAATGTTTATAGAATAAGCGAAGTTGTTTCTGATCTTAATTTCGGAATTTTAAGAATTGATTTCAAAACCAACAATGTAAATATGGAAATTAGGGGAGAAAACAATCTGCTACTTCAAAAGGTTATACAAAAATATTAAAATTTAAGTCCTATCGATTATTTATTATTCGAATAATAGATTAATTTTGCCAAAATTTAAAAACAAAATTAATGGCAACAAATAGAACATTTACCATGCTCAAACCTGATTCTGTTGAAAAGGGATACACGGGGGCAATATTAGAAAAAATCAATGCCGCGGGATTTAAAATTGTGGCGATGAAACAAACCCAGATGACCAAGGATGACGCTGAGACATTTTATGAGATACATAAGGAGAGACCCTTCTTTGGTGATTTGGTAGAGTATATGACTCGTGGACCAATAATAGCAGCAATTTTAGAGAAAGATAACGCAGTTGAGGATTTTAGAACTTTAATTGGTTCAACAAATCCGGCTGAAGCTGCAGATGGTACTATCAGAAAGGCATTTGCAATATCTATCAGTGAAAATGCTGTTCATGGTTCAGACAGCGATGAGAATGCATTTATTGAAGGTTCCTTTCACTTTTCCGGAAGAGAGATCTTTTAAATGATTGAACGACTAATTAGATAAAAGAGGCTGTTGAAAAGGTCTAATTTATCATTTCGACCCTGCCGCTAGGCAGGAATGACATTATAATTTTCTTTTCAGACAGCCTCTTTTTATTTTACAAATAGATAGGAGTTCTTTTTTTAATACTTTCTTAGAAACTTCTAGACCAGTCTGATTGATTTTATCAGAGCATTGTTTAGGCTGTTATTAAGCATCTT
>DAOUPU010000221.1 GCA_030625995.1 Flavobacteriaceae bacterium | reverse complement strand
ATAGGTCAATAGGGATTGTATTGCTTTTTCTCGTTCAATATCAACTCTTCTGGCATTTTTACCCCATTCAAACAAAGGGCCCAATAAACTTGCCCCGGCACTCCATCCTAAACCACCTGACAATACCTCTGATAATTCATTACTTCCCACCCCTAACAAAACTTTTAAACTAATGTATGGTTATCGTATAGCCTGATCAACAGCTATTTTTGCATTATTAGATATGTACAATTGATCTGATTGAAATATATCCGGACGACGTTGCAATATTTCTGAAGGTATTCCACCCGGAATAGAATCAGGTAAAGCATATTCCCGTAAAGTCTTAAAAGTAGGAATAGAATCCGGGTTCTTACCAAGTAAAAGGCTAAGGTTATGCTCTGTAAATGCAATGGATCGTTTGAACTGTGGGATAGAAACCTGGGAGATCGCCTTTTGAATTTGAGCCTGATTTACATCGATTATATGTGTATAACCTTCATCAAACCTTGCCTGAATAATTTGCAAGGTACTATCTCTTAAAGCCCAGGTACTTTCAGATATTTGCAAACGCGCCTTAAAATCGATCAACTGAAAATAGTTGAATGCCACCTCACTGATCAATGCAATTTCAATGGCTCTTTTTCCATAAAACGATGCCAAAAGGTCTGCTTTGGCAGCTTCTGTACCTCTTCTGAATTTACCCCAAAAATCCAGCTCCCAATTAACTACCGCTGCGGCATTATAGTTCTGAATGGTATTATCTAATCTATTGCCTAAAAATTGATTCGTAGAACTTGCTCCCGCCTGTACACCAAATTTAGGTCCGTAATCTGCTTTATTATAACTCACATTTGCTCGTGCCTGTTCAATTCTGCTGGCAGCAATTTGAACATTTTTATTTTCACGTAAGGCAGTTACAATTAAAGTATCCAAAACCGGATCATTAAAAATATCCCACCAATTCATATTAATGATACTATCGGTTTTATTAGATGTATACCTGAAGGTTTCCGAAGTTTGGTCTTCCGGTTCCCGAAAATTTGGTCCAACGGCACATGCCTGAATCAAAATCAGGATAATCAATATGACAATATATTTATTTATATTCTTTTTCATCATTAAGTATTTGTCGATTCTATTTGAACTGATTTTTCTCGATCCCTTTGCTTTTCATATCCGGCAATCTTACCTATTAAAACAAAGAGCATAGGATATAAAAATACACCAAGAAATGTTGCCAATGACATACCACCTAATAAAGCCATACCCATAACTTTTCTAGCTTCAGCTCCAGAACCTGATGCAACAACCAATGGGAATACACCCAATATAAATGAGAAAGCTGTCATTAAGATCGGTCTAAATCTTGATTTAGCAGCAGCCATTGCTGCATCAAATAAACTTAAACCTTTTTTAAATTCATCATTAGCAAACTCTACAATAAGAATTGCATTTTTTGCGGCCATACCTATTAACATGACAAAGGAAACCTGGGCAAAAATATTATTCTCAAAAGTAGGACTTACTAAACGGGCAACCCATAAAGCAAATAAAGCCCCAAAAATAGCAAATGGTGTTCCCAATAAAATACTAAAAGGTAAAGACCAGCTTTCATATTGGGCTGATAAGATTAGAAATACAAATAGCAGAGAAAATGAAAGTATTACACCTAAAGATCCTGATGCTTTTTCTTCCTGAAATGACATAGCATTCCATGTATAACTCATATCCTGAGGTAAAACCTCTGCAGCAACCTCCTTCAAAGCATCTCTGGCTTGATCTGAAGTAAACCCCTCTCCCGGTATACCGGTTACTTCAACAGATCTATACAGATTAAAACGGGTTGTATAATCTGGCCCTGCAATTGGCCTTATAGTAGCCACGGTAGACAATGGAACCATATTTCCTTCGATATTTTTAATAAAGAAATTGCTAATTTGAGATTCGTCAACCATGTATTCTGGTTCGGCCTGAATATAGGTTTTATACAAACGACCAAATCTTGTAAAGTCATTGACATAAGAACCTCCCATAAAAGCACCCACAGTTGTGTACAGATCATTTAAATTAATACCCAATTTAAGCGCCTTTTCCCTGTCAATATCCATATATCTTTGCGGAACATTGGCCTGAAATGTTGTAAAGGCCTTTCCAATTTCCGGTCGTTGGTTAGCTGCTTGAATAAATTTCATGGTATTACTTGCCAGATAATTAGGATCATTACCTCCTTTATCCTGCAACATGATACTAAATCCCGACCCATTTCCTAAGCCTGGAATCGCAGGTGGCCCAAATGCAAAAACAATAGCACCGTTGATTGAACCGGCCAATTTCCTATTCACTTGTGCAACAATTTCGGCCGCTGTAAGATCTCTATCGCCCCAATCCTTTAATGATGCAAATAAAAATGCCGTATTAGATGTCATCGCTCCAGATAGCATACTGTATCCTGCAGCGGTAGTAACATATTCTACTTCTTCCAACTCCATTAGTATATTCTCAACATCCTTTGCAATTTCGTTAGAACGCTGTAAAGATGCCGCATCAGGTAACTGAACATTTACAAAGAAATATCCCATATCCTCTTCAGGTATAAATCCACCAGGGACAAGACTTCCGAATATTCCAGCTCCCACGGTCATAATTAAAATAAAAACAACACTGCGTTTTAATTTTCGACCTACAATACTGGTAAAATTCATATAGGAATCTGTAGTCTTATCCATACCTTTATTAAACTTCCCAAAAAACCACCCTAATGGCCCTTTATATGGTGTAGGTTCTTTTAATAATAATGAACATAATGCAGGGCTTAAAGTTAAGGCGTTAACAGATGAAACAAGTACCGAAACAACAATGGTAATAGCAAATTGTTGATATAATAATCCTGTAATACCGGCCATACCCGCTACCGGTATAAACACGGCAACCAATACAAGGGTAGTAGCAATAATTGGAGCTGTTACTTTTTCCATTGCATCTAAAGTAGCCTTCTTGGCTGTCATTCCTTTAGCTATGTTCACTTGCACTGCTTCAACAACTACAATGGCGTCATCAACAACTATTCCAATAGCCAGTACTAATCCCAAAAGCGATAATACATTAATTGTAAAACCAAGTGCAGGAAAGAACATAAAAGCACCAATTAATGAAACCGGTATAGCCATGGTTGGAATCAATGTAGCCCGCCAATCTTGTATAAAAATAAATACAACTATAATTACCAGGATCAAAGCAATGATCAAAGTCACTATAATATCCTTTATCCCTGCAGTAATTGGAGCTGTAGAATCTAAGGAAACATCATATTTGATACTTTCGGGAAAGCTTTTTGCTAATTCATCCATTTCTGTCAAAACCTGATCAGCAAGTTCAACTGCATTGGACCCCGGAGCCTGGTAAAGAGCAACAATAGCAGCAGTTTCTCCATTAAGTCTTGGAACCATATTATAGGTTTCTACTCCTAAATTAATGGTAGTCACATCCTTTAATTTTATTTGAGACCCATTAGCTTGTGTTCTAACTACAATATCTCCGAAAGCCTCAGGTGAATTAAATCGCTCGGGAAGTCTAACCGTATAAGTGAATTCAGTTCCTGGTGGTGCCGGTTCGGCTCCAAATTTACCTCCGGGCACAATTACATTCTGATCATTTATGGCCTTAATTATCTCAGGTACGGTAAGTCCTAATTTCGATAAACGGTCTGGTTTTATCCAAATACGCATGGAATAGTCTGACGCTCCCATGACGTTAACTCTACCAATTCCTTTAATTCTTGCCAATTGGTCTTTAATATTGATCAATGCATAGTTGCCTAAAAAATCCTGATCGTATCTACCATCCGAAGTTAAGGTAACCAGCATTAAGATATTGGGTAGGGACTTTTCTGTTGTAACCCCATATTTTTTTACAGATTCGGGAAGTTTGGCTGTTGCTGCAGAGACCCTGTTCTGCGTAAGCACTGTATTCATATCGGGGTCAGTACCAACCGTAAATGAAACATCAATAACCATAGTACCATCGTTGGCATTGGTTGATTTCATATAGATCATATTATCAACACCATTGATCTGCTGTTCCAGTGGAGTAGCCATAGACTCTTCAACATTCAAGGCGCTT